>JADKJP010000002.1:300000-538080 GCA_016720935.1 Bacteroidota bacterium | reverse complement strand
GTCTCGGCGAATTTGACGATTGGATCGAATTGTTTAACAACTCATCTCAAGCTGGGGACATCAGTGGGTATTACCCGACAGACGACTATTTTAATCCCGACAAATGGACAATTCCTGCGAACACAATCATCCCTGCGAATGATTACCTGATTGTTTGGGCTGACAAGACAGCAGTCAGGGACATATCATGCCAACTTTAAACTTTCAGGCAGTGGAGAAAGTGTTTATCTGCTGGACGCTTCTGTTGCAATTGCCGATCAGGTTATTTTCGGACAACAGGTTACAGACTATGGTTACGGCACGTGTACCAAATGGAACAGGTAGTTTTGCAATTCAGACTGCTAAGCATTTGGAGCGTGAATAATAACCTGAACACGTCAATCGATGAATTCCAAAATTCAACTGCATCAATTTCCGTATTCCCAAATCCGGCGACTTCAACGGCTCATATTCGCATGAATGAACAATCTGGTCAGGAGTTGGAAATTTGTAACCCTGTTGGACAAATGGTCTACCATAGCAATGGTAATCTTATGTCGCGCTCAATACCGAATCCTTCAATACTGGTGTATATATTGTTCGTTGCGGATCCATTGTTCAAAAACTGATGATTCAGAAATAAGAAAATACATTTTTTATTGCTCAAAAAGCCGAATTAATAAATCCGGCTTTTTTAACATCAATCAAATAGTAACATAATCAATTATTCCTTGCCCTTCTATCATCCACAAAGGATGAGGTCAATTGTTTCGGGAGTGAGGTGATCACCATCCGGAGGCATTATGGGGTACTCTACTCCTCTCAATCTACCGATCAGGGGATGCTGTTTTCAGGATTCACTGTATCGACATAAGGTGCAAGATGTCCGATGGAAATCAACTGATCGTAAGCAAAAACCCTGATCGTAAGTCAAGGAACGGATGTGAATAGTTGTGACAGCGTACACAATGCAAATCAAAAATCGGTTGAATTTCCTCGCTGAAGGATATCAAATGTATCCCCGGATCTTTCGGGGGTTTAATAATCAGCGGACCTTCGTCCTTGGTACAGGAATTCATCCAGAGGAAGAATACTTCCAAAGAATAAAACCGGTAAGAAATATTTTATTGAAATATCGAAGGGTCATTGGCTTTTTTTTCTTTTTATACCAGAAATGTTCTTTGATATTAAAACCAAAAAGAAATTCACCTTTACCATAACGGTAGTTTCTGAAGAATAAATAAGCCTCCTGTAAGTCCCGGATTGAACTTACCACAATCTGGAAGGCGTGACCGATGTTCCAAATTCAACTCCAAGACTCAATGGGAAATACCCATTCTCCGGCTTGTTGTTGAATCGATAAGAAGAGTCCGCCAGCAAACTGGTGTTAGTAGGAGGTTTTTCTTAAAGGCCAGTCCTGCAGAGATTTAGGGTATGATTGTCCTGACCGGGGAGAAACTAGGTTGCGGTGGTGGTAAGCTCAGGATTGAGTCCGCTGAGAAAACGTTTTCCAAATTTTCTTGAAATGACTGGTATGCGAATTACAACGATAAGCGATGCTTTTGTTTATACCAAAAGTGCAGTTCCGTCACCAAAAAAAGCATACTTCGGTATTGTCGCGAAATCATCCGACATGTTAATCTGTATTAAACACACAAGAGAAATGAATTTTATTGTCCGTTGTTTGATCTAGGACTAGTCGTTTTATTTCCAGGTCAAGGTCTTACCGAATTTGTGCGCCCGATTCCAACAAAAGTTTTATCTCCTAAAGGAAATACAGAACCCGTAAAAACGGATATTCGCTACAAGATCCGTCCCCAGGAAATTCTTCAGTAAAGTATGATCTACTTTCACCGCTCCAAACGGATGACGGGATAGTTAAATTCGGAGCCGGTTTTTAGGCGGCATCATCGTGGTTTGGGAACTTGACCAGTACTTTTGATCGTTAGGCATCTTTACTTCCGGATTATCTGTAACAAAAAGAAATCCTGAGCAACTAGTTCATGGAGACAAGAAAGCAATGCTATTATTAAAATTGTAATACATCTTCTTTCAGTAATGTCTTATTAAAAATCAACAACATCATTCCTGAGCCTGAGATAGTTTGACTTGCTTCCTGTGTTCGGAAAATGTCCTGATATTGTCTACCAATGCTCAGCGTTGTTTCACAGTGAGCAGCGTTCTGAGGTAAGGCTGCATATTTCCTTTCCTACTGAAATCTTCCAGAACAAAGCTCCATCAATTTCGCTTCGTACCGCCCGGCTCGTATGATCCGCCGGTTTAGGTTGATCGCGACACTTGCAGGACCAAAGCCCCTTCCATCCGATGCCGTGACAAGTCCAACAACAGGTAGTATTGTAAATTTTCAGCATCCTCCATCCCCGGCCCGCTAAAAGGAAACCTTCGGATTGCGAATCGTATCCACAAAAAGCGGCGCTTCCACGCGGGAAGGTCGCGCAATGTGATTTGTGTTTTTACAATAGAAAAACCAAAACAATACGAAAACAATTCCTACTGATAAGTTGTATTTGTAATTTTCACTCCAGTTTATTATTTCGATGCTAGGTCGGACACTTCAACTTCTTTTCCATTCTGTCCAATGCTACTCTTGTGTTTTGATGTTCCGGATGTTGTTTAAACAAGTCAACTTCATTGACTCGTAACCAAAAGCTTCTTTTTCCTCGAAGAAAATTTAGATGGAAAGATTATATAAAACTGCTCATTCCCGCGTTGCAGTTTGTTGGCATTAACCAGACGCATTTCTGCTTCTTGGGGGTAAATCTTTTTCTCTATCAAATTACTATAAGATTATTTTCAATCAATTCCTGTTTTTTTGGTTCCTCTTCAGCTTCTTTGAATAACGTTCCGCTTTGCTCAACTGACCCGTACGTATATAAAACCCGAGAGCTTTGAGTTTAATTTCCACACTAACAGGATCGTCTTCTCCAGCGACCTTTTTGATATAATACGGCAAGGCTTCCGCAGGAAAAAAAACCAGGCAGCCTCCCGTAAAGGGTGTCCTAATGTAAGCGATGCTTCAGCCTGTATCATGTTTTCCTGTCGCTGATGGCCTCAGCTTGTAGATTTTTAGTTGAACTTCCGCTTCTGATTTTTCCCCTGTAAAATGAGGAGCTACCATATTTTTAATCTTCCTTCAAGATCGTCAGGAAGTTTTTTCAAGCATACTTTAAATACTTAGAAGCGGATTCTTCATCATTTTTCAGTAAACTTAACGCGGCCAATCTCTCTTTGCAGACTAGCAGGATGCCAGATGCCAAGCGCGTCGGCTTTTTGTAACATGGCAAAAGATTTATCCACTTTATCGGATGTCACACTCATTGTAACCCGATTGCTGTTCCTTCAGCAAAGCACCGTATTCACGATCTCCCAGATAGGTATATACATGTACAACTGTCACTATGCAAGGTAAAGATTAACAACAAGAGTATGTAAATAGGTTGAAAACATGTTTCGGAAACGTTAGTTTATTGGGACGTTCCTTGAAAGATAATGTCCGATCCGCACATATTCTTTCTCCACAATCGTGAAAGCGTAATAACTCCAAAGGAGAAAATAATTCTAAACGCGATGGCGAGCAGGAATGGAATTGTATTATAATCCGCGAAAAATTGTAACGAAAAAGGAAAGTCAATACAGCGAGAGAGATATCTTCCGGGCAATACCGTAAGGAATCGTATCGCTTTTAAAACCCTCAAGTTTTTTAATGATAAAAGCCGGATGGTTTGCAAACCGGAATGACAAAGCATTTTCCGGACACACTTGCACACAGTCCAGATCTTTCAGACACTTTGATCCACCACCTTATTGAACTGATTCACTTCGTGCATGACCTGTATGTGGGACGAACACACCGCCGTGCATTTGCCGCATTCGGTACAATCTCCCGAGAGCTTAATTTACCCGGAGTCGAACGATCTGGAAGAGTGAAAACCATTCCGTATGGACAGCCATACTGACAAAAACTTCTTGAACCCAGAACATATACAGCAAGTCCGCCACACATGAAGAATTGTAAAAGGGTGAGCCTCAGACGGCAGGTTGCGCCAAAAATCGCTTGCTGTGAACGAAGCTCATCCTTCAGAATCCTGGGCGATATGAAACGAAACCGGAGGTTGGGCGGTCGCGTTCCCTTTCAATCTGAGGAAGTATACAAACAAATGACTACCGCCGCGAATGGCAACCTCACGTCCAATAAAGTTCGTGACCGAATGTGCTTTGGGACGAATTCCAACTTTATTGAGTAGTCATGTGCAACCGTCCTGTAGTGCAACCATGTGACACATCCAGGAACAAAAAAAACGGTCCGCCAAGAAGAGGTTGCCACCATGGTAAGCCCCAGAACAAAATCTGGAAGGGTGACAATCCCGAGGTGAACCGTGTCACAACAAACTCATTAGAATTCTAAAGGAGCGAGTGTATGATCCGCAAGTTTCAACGTGCAATATGCAAAAACCCATCAAAAGATAAACCGTGGCTAAACTGATCGCTCTCCATTTTGCATGTGCGATCGTACACTTGCCTTCCGGTCATATCATATACGTTCAGATGAACAGTGGAACCACTTCCAGGAATTGTCATGTCCACATTGAATAAACCTGTAGAGGGATTCGGATACAGAAGAAAGTTATTGGAAAGGTCCGCTACAGGATCGATTCCGGTACATGGAAAGACGTACGGCATGCGCGGTTGCAGGAGTAATTGGTACATATTCTTCCTCCAAATTCTATTTCCCAATCGGTAAACTGAATAATAGAAAGAAGCACCGGCACTGGATTTGTAATCGATAAAGTATCGGTAATAGTATATGGATAAACAATACCCACATTATTTTCTCCACAAATTTGGAGTCCCTGTAGCGCCAAGACGTAAGTTCGTTCCTTGTAAACATTGAAATTCAAAGTCACCCGCGAAGGACCATTCGAATATTTATAGTGCAGGATTGTAAGACAGAACTTGTGCTGTTTACCAATTCAAATGTCCGGTTCCCTGCACCATTCGCGAACACAAGAACAGTTTCCAAAACAAATGGTTTGAGAGCACCAAATACTTCATATTGCACTCCCGTATAGTAAGAACCTCCACCGAGACTATTTGGTTTTCCTGCACGCACAACAGTTCCCGGATTATTGACCTGATCAACGACGGTAGGTGTTGCTGTGTTGATGAGCACCGGCGAGGTGAAAGTATTTCCTGTACCTACAACTGTATTCGACTGATCGTACCACGTCAGACTGTTTCCAGCCGCAGATAAAGCAGCGCTGTAACCGTTACAAATTGAATCTTCATTCACTGTTGGTTGAACCGGTGATGGAAGCGCACTGTAAGAGGCTGAGATATGGCTGTTCCACAATAAGTAGTAACAGTTACAGAATAGGTACTGGCTCCAACTTTTATGTTTTGTGTCGTTTCACCATTGGACCGGAGAGATAGGACAAACTCCGCATTCGCAAGCGTAACAGAATCATTTCCGGCAAATGACAGTATTTCTGTCGGGCAGTGATGGCTGTCACCGGATTGCCGGGTTGATCCCGCAATGCAAGTGTAAATGGTATTACTGTGTAATTGTTGTTTTGTTTGACTCTACGAAATAATCATGTGATCTATTTCGTAAACAATCCAATAATCACCGTTACAAGTTCCTTGTGGAATTTCAATGTACATACCGTTCAGGCTTTCGCTGTAAATATCAGTGTAGCCAACTGAACATCCTTGCTCAACATCAGAACAACCATAAGAATTTCCTAAGCCATAATTTGGAAAGTCAGCATTCAGCAAAGTAGTACCGGCACCAAAAACACTCTGGTTATCGCGACAATGTCCATTGTAAGTGCTACAGGAGCCATAATCCATCAGGCAAAAAGACTGTTTGTATCCCCAACCAACAACACTCCAGTTGAGAGGATTCCGGGCTCCAGTGGATTTTCTATTCGCAAAGACATGATGCCCCAATCGTCAACATGCATACCGCCTTGCTGATAGGTCATCGCTCCTGCAATACGATCGCGAAATGACATCGCCTGATGATCTTTATGATAGATCCTTTGATAGAGAATTTGTTTGGCGACTTCTCCGTTTGGACAAGCAAAGATTGAGATGCGGGCGCACTGAAAGTATCTGATCCCTAAACAAACCAGTGATTACCGTTTTGTTCCACTTCTACAGCGCATGGTCCGTAACCAATCTTCGGAGTTGATCCGGTTACACGTAAATGTCCGTTGTCGGCTCCTGCACCGGTTTGTGGATATTCTGTTGGGCCACCCGCATAATTCTGCCGTCCATCCGGAAATAGCGATGTCAGGCAACAGATCACAATTCGAAGATCCGTCTTGACAAACGCGAGAGGTAGCATTGGTAATTGTGCATTGCGCAACACTCTGTTTTGGTAAAACAAAAAGCAATGCAACAGAAAGCAAGCGTAGCAGATTCTTCATGTGGCTTAGATTAGACGAGGTAATTCTTGGTTAAATCAAAATATTCTCTCTAAATACCACCCTAGAGAGGAGCCGGTAAATAAATTGCGAAAACGCAGGAATTTCAATCAAATTAGAATCAATCCAAATAAGGAAAGGTGATTCCTATATACATATATATATGCAAGAGAATAGAAAAGCCGTAAATCCGGCCAATTCCCGGATTAGGCACAGTTTAACCGGTACGTAAATGAGGATACAATTAACCACAGAGATCAAGTGTTGAAAACGCAGAGGCGCAGGAGTTTTGAATCACTCTTTGCGCCCTTTTGGGTGATCAACTCAACATATTTTGTGGTTAAAATATTTCTTTAACTCACAATCTATTTCAATCAATTGACTATTCCTTAATCAGCTTCTGTTGAATCAGGCCTTGTTTTGTTTTTTATATTTGATTATACAAACCGTTAGTAAATCAGCCAAATCAATTATAATTTGACTGATCTAAATTTTCTGGTAAAATATTCTTTCTCCGAGAAGATTGAAAACTTCAACACTTTCCACCAACAAATTACTGCCTTGGATTTTTTGAACAATCCGTTACTTGGATTCGGCGAAAGTTGAATATCTGAAAATCCGCATTCGAAATACCATTAATTATATTATATACTCTCTGGCTGTATGAGACCAACGTATGTCTCCATCATCTTTCACTCTGAAATAAAGTGTGTCCACTCCCGCCGGAGCAATACTCCAGGGCACATTGAATGTCCATTCCACTGTCTACCGCAGCAACAAGAGCTGAAGAAACACAATTATCATCTCAAGATCTGAGGAACTGGAAATATTCTACCGTAACAACACTCGGATAATTAAAACTGCTGACCACCTCAAGATTACGTTTGAAAGTTTCACCCATCTTCCATAACCATCCGAACGCGGCCGTACAATTTTGGTACCCCATTCACTTAAGGAGGCAATTGTTGCAGGTGGAATAGTAATAGATTGAGTAATATCTTTACGAGTGGAGAAATGCTAAATGCAGTGTTTTGTCCATAACCCAAATCCGTATCAATAAACCACTCACCAGTGATTACACTATCTGTAGTTCCGGATGGAAGTACTTCAAAAACTCTCTTTTGAAGGTCTGGACTCCATTGTCCATTGCTGTCTTTGAGTACGAATGTATATTTTATGATAGCCAATAGGCAGGCTTCCCGAAACCGGGATGGTAAAGGACCAGTTGCTGTCGGGAGAGGCTGTGACATTCATCAAAGTATTCAACCCATAACCCAGGTCAGTATCGGTAAAATATTCCACCTGAACGATGTCCTGGGCTCTTAGACAGAAGCTGAACAACAACAGTATGGATGAAATTAATATTTTTTTCATGCTTGGAAATTTTATTAGCTGTTCAAATTATTTAATTGTACGGGCCTTGGGATCGTTACCGGTAAGCCGGTCACAGGTGACGCAACACCTGTTGTAGTAATATCATAAATAACCGGAACAGGAGGTAATCAGACAAAGTATAGCGACTGGTAAATGGATGGACCCCCATATGCCCACGATCACCACCTGCGGAACCTTGATTTAACGCGGCCCATGTTGGATCGAGCTGATAATTCCCATCTGTAGAGTTACTAACCGGAACAAAATGGTTTGCATATTTGACACAAGTAAATTATGCCATTGAGGATCAGTAGTATTTAACTGTGATGCCGTTGCGCATACATTGTAAATTACGTTTGAAGAAGCAATGCCACTATTCAGGTCCACGATTGCATTCGCAGTTTTGATAATATTATTTTGAAAAGATGGAGTATTCAATCGAATAGATGCGGTACCAGATATAACTGAGCAGTCGAACACATTATTATTGCATTCAGCAATATTGTATGTTCCGGTATTGTTATATAATGATAATATCTTCATAAAAATATTGTGACTAATGATGAGGTTTTGTGGAATTCCATAACCACTTGCTACCACTCCACTTCCATTCAATTATTGGAATTATTAATGAAATTTTGGATTATCTGTAATAACTGCATCGTTGCAGTATAACCAAGGTAATATCCGCTTCTACTCAAACATCGTTTTCACCATTATATTACTTGGTACTTACATCAATACCATATGCACTCACCTACATGAGACCCCAATGATCTATGATCCCTCTGACCCAGGAGCAAATACAATATTGTCCATTCTGGTTTCAACCTGATCGTTGCTAACATTCGATGCTGCGTTGAGGTCAGAAATGTGGCTCTAAACCCCTATTAATACCAATGGGCGAGTAAGTGGAATCCAGGATAGCCCAGGCTATTTCCTGTACCTTCAAGATACAAAGTATCATAATCAGAAACCAGATTACTGTTTTGTGCATTATCGGGTGATCAAATACCGGAAACACACTGTTTCCTAAGGTTTTCACCATAGTGAGTTCCATTTGTAAGATAATTCGAAATTCGGTTAACACGCCATTTGTTTGCATTAACTGAGCCGTTAAAAACAATAGTAGCAAAAAATTGCCAGTCGGAAAATTAACTTTAGATTTTTCATGTGAGTTTTGTTTTTGTGGTTTTATAAATGATTTAAAAATTTATGAATGCATCTTACTGTTTTGATTTGATTAAGAAAATACTTTCGAATATTTCTCACGGGAGAAACTCAATTCCTCCCTGTACACTTTGTGAATCTCAATGTGCCTTACTGGCGATACAAGTTTGTTAAAATATTAATTGAGAATTCAGTTTTATTTAAAACCAATCTGCTAGAAATAATTTTATTTGATCTTGAATAAACCAGAGTTTCTATAATGAGGGTGATGTCTAATTCTTAGTTGAAAATTGCATCGTGGTTTCCTGATGACGTGATTTTGATTGCTTCCTGTAATTTATTTAGATGTTTAAAGTTATGAATTTTATTCAAATTATTTTCTAATTCCAATAAGGCTGCAGCAACCCATCTTTGTCGTTGATTACTGTTGGTCCAATGCTTAACATTTCGTACATATTTCGCCATTTGGGAGTTCAGGTTTTCAATACAATTTGTCGTAGCCAAACTTCTGGAAAATATTTGCGCAACTTTCAATTTGTGGAGTGTAATGTTTCTTCCAAGCCTTCCAGTAGAGAGTTCGCTGCATTTTGATTGATTTTTAAGAGCTCTTTGTGGATGTTTAGCAATACCAGTTTAGCTTTATTGTAATCAGGTTCCCGGTATGCATTCTGTATTTTTGTTTTAAAATTGGATTTGTCCCGATCACTTAAATAGCTCAGTACATTTCACGTTTGTGCCACTGACAACGCTGAATAATTGCTTTTTTCCAAACACATCGACCACCGCCTTGTGAAGCCCTTTGCTACCATCGATCATGACAAGTAAGCCGTCAGTAAAACTAAATTTCTTTGCGAGTATTTGTTTAAGCAACTGGCTTATGGCACGGCTATTTTCATTTGATGTTTGAATAAAACCTACGGAATTTTTGATCCTTTTATCCGTCACACCCAAGGCGACTACCATCTGTTCACTGGCCAGATATTTTCCGTCAATTAACAGTACAACAAAATTGTGATCTTCATAGGTTCGTTCACAAAATGCTTGAATGCTTCTTCGCTTTGTTCTTTAAACTCACGACTGACCTGACTTGGAACTGAGTCCGAAACTTTCGGCTAAATGGTTAGTTACTTTTTATAATCACGGGTGCTGATTCCATGAAGAACCTTTTGAGAACTTCTTCGGTTGGCTTGGCTAGGTTTCTTAAGTTTTCCAGACCTGGAAGCGGTACAATTTTCCACTTGAAGATTCCCTGATTCTTGGAATTTCCACCGGCAATCGATGATCTCCCCATTTTGATGCTCCCGGATTGAAACCGTGGCGATAGAATTTTTTGGCCCGAAAGTGAATGCTCATAACGTTCACCTGTCTTTTCTCTGATAATTTCTTCAAAATCTGATTAATCATGATTCGACACATCTCAAAATGATTCATCACCATTTCAAATTTAATGTCGACTGGTTGGTCGTAAAACCAAGCAATGTTTTCTCGTTGAACTTTTGTAGATTTGCTCATGGTAGTTTGATTTTAGATTTTAGGTCGCAAATCAAAATACTCATTATCAAACTACTTACTTAGCAGCGACTTCGGTAGCTGCTAAGTTTTTTTCAACTAACTTTGGGACTACACCATAATGAGAATTACGATAAAGAAGAATATTAACACCTGCAATATAAAATAATTTACAATATGTAACTTTCGATGTTAATAGTTTTCCATATTATATTTCAGGGCATAATTAATTTCTGAAATCGTTTTCCCAATTCCATCGCCCTTTCCTTCTGCTTTTCAGAGATATTACTTTGATCCATCGTCATCATACTTCGTAGCGCATTTGGATCCAGGTTCATTTTCAAGATGTCTTGTTGCAATTCCATCATTTGGCCCATTTGCAGCCCAATTCCGGACGTCTTTGATTCCCAGTTGCTGAGCAGATTTTCATACGAATCCAGCGTTTTATCCATCGGATCTTTCGTACAGGAGACGAAACTGAGTGCGTGAAATAAGGCGAATAAGAGTGATGTAAATTTGAGTTTTGTTTTCATGGCATGAAAGTTTAAATTGATTTAATAATTATTTAATGATTCTTGATTTCATCTGATCAAATTCATCTGAACTCAATTTTCCTGAATCTCGCAAAGTAATCAGCCGCTCGAGTTCGTTGAGAGGATTGTTTGGCGAAGTCACGGAAGATGATTGAACGGGCTCGGAAAATGAATTTTAATTTCATCCAGACTTCCTTTCAGGCTATCCTCCGGATGTTTGTATTTCCAGGTAAAAAATATCAAACCGAGAGATGCGGCAAGCGAAACCCAGACACCTATTCCATATTCCGCTTTGATAAAGCCAAGACCCGAATCTGCTGTATTATTGCCCAGAGCCACCACAGTCACCAGCAGAGCAATGGTTCCGGAAACCAAAGTTGACAACCACATTTTTTGTCGAGCCGTTCCTGCTGATTGCCGAGAACTGAAAAAGTACAGATAATCCATAGGCGATAAATGCAACAATTCCGAATCCCCGAAACCATTCAGGGAAACATTGATAAATCCTCCCGAAACAGAAACCCAGGGAAGAAAGATAGAAACAACACCGGCTGCAGAGCAAAGCACAGTGAATTTGCGTTGGAGGTGAAGAAGATTGAAGTTCATGGTTTTGGTTTTTTTAAAATGTTTTTAAAGAATTTGATGCTTCAAACATACATTCACAAGCCCTCCTTCTCCTACATGGATTGATTAAGTGCGGGCCCCGGTTTATTATTCGTCAACTTTCGACTGAAATTCGCTTGTCCGATTTGCTTGATTTTTTACATATATTTGAATCATTCCCCAAACAATGCATCGTTTTCTCCTTTTTCTATTCCTTTTTTACCGCCTCTCGAATGCTTTCGCGGAACCCGTTGATTCGCTGCTCAGGGAATTGGAAAAACATCCGCATGAGGATACACTCCGACTGAACACTCTTTACAACTTAGGCTTTAAATACTGCGATGAAGACCCCGAAAAAGGACTTTTGTTCTCAAAAAAGCCCTTGAGCTTGCATTGAAACTTGATGAAAAATTAAAATCTGCAAAATGCTATCTCATTCTCGGCTTGAATTACCATAACCTCGAACAAGATTCCAATGCAATTCAAGCCTACCATAAAGGAATTGAAATTGTAAAACAATAGGTGAACAGAAATATCAGGTGAACCTCTACAATAATCTTGGCAACGCTTTATACAACGCTGCGCTTTACCAGGAATCAATTGCTGCCTTTGAAGTAGCAGTAAAGATTATTAAATCAACAGACGAAAGTGATGCCAAGCGACTTTATACTCTCCGTAATAATGAAAGCAATGTCTACAAGGCTCTGGCAGATTACAACAAAGCTCTAAGCTGTCTATTTGATGCCGCCAACGCCGCGGAAAATTTGAAAGATTCTGTCACGTTGACGGATATCTATACCAATATCAGCATCCTTTACCGTACTATCCCCGATTATCCAACATCCTTGAAGTATGCGCAAAAATCTGTAGAATATTCTCAACGGTTGCAAAACAAAAAAAAGCTTGCATCCTCATATATGACTATGGCCAATACACTTGATGAAATGAACAGAACAGAAGAAGCGGTTCGGTATTTCCATGAGTCGAGGCAAATTTCAGAAAGTATCGGAGATAAACGCGGACTGAGGAAAACTCTCATCAACCTCGGTGTATTGTATTCCCGGATTAGCAATTACGATTCTTCGTATTACTATTTTCAGAAATGCGAAACCATGCTGCGTGAATCCGGTGACCAAAATGATCTTAGCGTTGTACTTAACAATTTAGCAAGTATCCTGGATGAAGCGCCGGTTTCGTTTCTCATTCGGAATCACATCAACCCGGAAACCCGTTACAACAAAGCCACATCTCTTACTTTCCAGGCTTTAAAAATAGCTGAAGAACTGGAAGATCCAGACAACCAGTTGGATTCATGGCAAACATTACATAACATTTACAAACATGCCGGTGATTATGAAAATGCATACAATGCTCTAACCAGATCAAATCAGTTGCACGACAGCATCCTGAGCACCGAACATCTGCTGAAAATCGGAGCTCTGCAGTCAAAATACGAATACGACACAAAAGAATCTTTGCTTAAAGCGGAACACGAAAAAGAACAGGCTATTGCGGCAGCCGAACTGCAAAGTCAGGTAAAAATAAACGGATTAATGACCGCTGGCGGCGCCTTGTTGTTATTGGCTGGCACAGGAGGTTTCATTCTTTATAAGCGCCGCAGGGATGCAGAAGAAAAACAAACCAATGCCGAATTGAAAGCTGATGTCGCTGAAACCGAAATGAAAGCACTGCGTGCGCAGATGAATCCGCATTTTATTTTTAATTCACTCAATTCCATAAGCAATTACATTACTCAAAACAATATTCAAACCGCAGACTATTTCACCATTAAATTCGCAAAACTTATGCGAATGATCCTGGAGTATTCGGAGAAAAAAGAAATCACCATCGCTGAAGATTTGCAGGCTCTCGAATTATACATGAAGCTCGAAGCCATGCGCATGCAAGACAAATTCAGTTATACCATACACATCGACCCCGAAATCGATCCGGAAAATACCTATATGCCTCCACTTATTTTACAACCGTTTATCGAAAACAGCATCTGGCATGGCATCTCTCCAAAGAATGGTAAGGGAAAAATCACACTCAGCATCCGCAAGGACAAAGATATGCTGCTGTGTATGATAGAAGATGACGGGGTCGGGAGAAAAGCTTCGGAGAATTTCAAATCACAGGAATCTTCAGGCAAGGAAAAAATCCATGGGCTTGGGAATAACAAAAGAAAGAATCAATTTGCTCAACAAGCTGAAGGATGCAGCGGCATCTGTTCAACTCATCGATCTGGAGCAGGGATTTCGCGCGGAAATTCGCTTACCTTACATTCACAACGATTGAATAATGATCCAAACACTAATCATAGACGACGAACAACATTGCATCGACCGCCTGACGATGTTGCTTAATAATAATTACAGTGACACGATCCGGGTTTTGGATCATTGTAATTCCGTGGAACAAGGAATTGCTGCTATAAAAAACACCGGCCGGAACTTGTATTTCTTGACATTCAGATTCACGATCAAACCGGGTTTGATCTGATGCAGTCGACCAGTGAATATAATTACGATGTTATTTTTACCACAGCTCACGATGGCTTCGCGGTAAAAGCATTTAAATTCAGCGCTGTTGATTACCTGCTCAAACCAATAGATCCTGATGACTTAGCAAGCGCCATTGAAAAGTAAAATCAAAACAAAGCGCACGTGAACAAAGTCAAAAACTTGATTCTCTCTTTTATAATTTAAAAAATCTCCAGGCTCCCGCTAAGAAAATTTGCATTCCGGTTTCTAATGGAAAAGAAATTATTGCCGTGAGTGATATTGTGCGCTGCCAGAGCGATGTCAATTACACTTATTTATTTCTAAAAGACAAAACAAAACTCACTGTCACTAAAACTCTCAAAGAGTTCGACGAGCTACTCAGCGATTACAATTTCTTTCGTGTCCACAATTCCCATTTAGTCAACCTTAGTTATGTTAAAGGCTACAGTGCCGGTAAGGGCGGGATGGTCATCCTCACCGATGGCACTTCCATCGATGTTTCAACACGTAGGAAGGATGAGTTTTTGAAGAGGCTGGAGGAGATGTGATTGTTTGTTAGTTGTTAGTTGTTAGTTGTTAGTTGTTAGTTGTTAGTTGTTGAGGAAAATAATCCAAATATTCAAAATAACATCCAAGTTTCCTTTAAATATTATTCAAAAGTATTCTCAATTAATTTCATTTTAAAAATCAGAATAATGAAAAAATTTACCCTGGTCGCTCTTTTATTCCTTTTTCTAATTAACACAAAAGCCCAAACCTTCAATCCTCAACTTGCATCAATGCTGCAAGATACTCTCGACACTTATGTTTCCGCCATCTCCAACATCAAAGGAATGTCGGCCAGTGTGTATATACCCGGGCAAGGAATCTGGCAGGGAACGAGTGGTGTCTCACATTCCGGACAACCGATTACCAAAGAGATGGAGTTTGGAATCGCAAGCAATTCGAAACTATTTGTATCAACAATGATGTTAATGTTACAGGAAGATGGTATTCTGAGTCTGGAAGATTCAGTTCATGAATGGCTTCCAAATTATACAAACGTCAATCCGGACATCACCATTCGACAATTACTGAATCATACCAGTGGAGTATCTGATCCAATTTTTGCATCCCCATGGATGGATACCATTATGACCAATCCAACACGGGTCTTTACGCCGAATGAAGTATTGAGCTGGCTCGGCGCACCGTCGTTCGCACCCGGAACAGGATGGAATTATTCCAACGTGAATTACATTCTCGCAGGGATGATTGCACAAAGTGCCACAGGTTTTTCAATTTCTCAACTCATCCGGGACAGTATCTTAGACCCTCTGAACATGGATAGTACATTTTACGATGTCGAAGAACCCGAAAGAGGAATTATTTCTCATCGCTGGTACAATAGCATTGATTATAACGATACTTCCCGGGTCGGTTTAAATTCAGCGGGAGGTTGTGCGGGATCCATTTTTTCAACTTCTTCGGAAATGGCACAATGGTATCACGCGCTATTTAGCGGACAAATAATCAGTGCATCCTCGCTTGCAGAACTAAGCACCTTCGTCGCTACAAGCAATCCTGATTATGATTACGGATTAGGCCTGGATCGTTCAACAACGTTAGGCACCGACTATTGGGGCCACGGAGGTTCCACCTGGGGTTACCGGAGTAAAATGATTTATGATACCTGTATGGGTACAGTTATTTGTGGTCTTACGAACAGTTGGCCTTCCGGAATGGAAGGAGTTACTTTTCTTCTTTATCGTGTGGTACTCAACCATGTACCACAGTGTGCGGAAGCGTTAAACGGCATCAATACCGTTTGTCAGGGGACGAATGGAATTGTATATACAGTCCCTCCGATAACAAATGCAACATCATACACCTGGACATTACTATCAGGTGCTATCGGCACCAGCAACACCAATTCGATAACAGTAGATTATGGGTTAAGCGCTGCTTCAGGCTTTATCACTGTTAGTGGTGTGAATAATTTTGGAGCGGGAGGAAATTCTTCTCTTTGGGTGAATGTCAATCCAAAGCCTGCTACACCATTGATCACTGAATCTTTAAATGTGCTTACCTCGAGCTCACCTGTAGGAAATCAATGGTACAATTCCAATGGCATGATCGCCGGGGCAACAAATCAGACATATACAGCAACAGCCTCAGGTGATTATTATGTCATTGTTACACTTGCGGGCTGTAGCTCTGATTCTTCCAATGTTTTGAATGTGATTATTACAGGGATCGAAGATTCAAACCCGGAGTTGAAAATACTTATGTACCCGAATCCTGCTTCAGATCAACTCATCATTGAGATTGACAAAAGTATTGGACTGACAACTTTTGAAATTTCAACTGTAACCGGACAAGTCATTTGGACAGGAAATTTAATCAGTCATACAATCATTCCAACATCTGAATTTACACCGGGTATTTATATGGTAAAATTTGAGAATAAGAAAAGCAGAGATTACAAAAAGGTAATTTTTCGCTAAATAGCTGCTAAAAAAAAGTAATTACCCAATTTACAATTCCATTTTCGCTGATTAATATCCTGTACAATTTAGTTGTCATTGCTGATCTTTGCAATGAATGGAAAGAGCCTGATTTATTTTCAGGCCGGTGTTTCAGTTTCCATCATTCAAAGCTACTAGGTCATGAACCCTTCTCAATTCCGGTTAATCAATACCTGGAAAATAAATTTCTTCAATACACTGTCAAAGCTGTTCTTAATTTTATTCCTGTCAGTTTCCGGCTTAAATGCATCTTCACAAAGTATATTATTTGATTTTGATACTGCCCCATCCTCTACTTCTCTTCCACTCGATCTGACTGCCGGGGAATCACCGCTCATTTTTCAGCTACCGGCTCCGGTTATTCGATCCAGAATGCAAACGTGCTTGGCTTCACCCCTGCCGGCTTTTCAGGACAATGCCTATATCCAAACAGTGTCTTCCTGGCGGATTTACTTATAAGATTTGATCAGACCCTGACAGATTTCTCGATTCTATACGCTTGCCAGGAACTTGGCTGCGATGATGCCGCAACGATGCGCGTTACAGCCTATCTGAATGGTAATTATGTTGGAACGAATACCCGTACCGCAACTTTTCCGGGTACCTATCCAACGGATACACTCCGTTGTAGTTTTGTCAATGGTTTTGATAGTGTAGTTGTTCATTACGACAGTCATCCACCACTTTGTCAGGATTATGGTGTAATCTACCTTGCCGACAACATGGTTGTGACTCCGCTAATCACAAACATACCCGAAACGAATCTTGTACTTAGCAATGTGAAAATAAGCCCCAATCCAACTTTGGGTACATCCATAGTTTCATTTACTATTTCCCATGAAGAAGAGTTTTCGCTTGGTATTTATGATGTGCACGGAAGAATTGTCAGCACTATCTTTTCCGGAATAGCGAATACCGGTAAACATCAATTTATACTGGACTCTAACACTTCGCTCATGACCAACGGGGTTTACTTTGTTGGAATCAAAACCCTCTCTTCTTTTCAAGCATATAAGCTAGTAGTTATACAATGAAATATCGGCGGGAATATTTATAATTACTTATCACTTTTTTCATTTCTAGTGAGTTTTACTTATTCATTGGACTCCAATTTCCAATCGTCTGCAACAAGAATTCTCATATTCGCGGAATACTTAATGAATTGGATTCCATATTCGGAAATCAATTATATTTTTGTTGATGTAATTATCATTTATTCAATTTCGGCAAAAAGAAATTCTCAATTTCCTTGCTCAAAGTGTTGATTTTTCACCTAAAGAAAACACAAAAGGCAAATTCGATCTAACGATCACTATTACATTTTTTTTAAAGAATTATTTTATTTCCATTCATTTTATTCTTCTCCGTCACGGGAAGTACAAAATGTTTTTTATGAATGAATTGAATACATACAATTATAACAAGCTTAGACCATGAGCACTTCCATTTTGACATCCGTATTTCGAGAGTAAACTCACACTTGTAAGCCCTTATTTTAATTAGATGGTTTTGCTGTAAAATATTACGGCATGGCATTCTCATTTCTAAATTGAAGATAGTAATTGCAAAATCCAGAAACTACCTAAGTCTATAACAGGCCCAATTATTTTAAACAACTCATAAGTTTCACCACATGAAAAAGCGAATCTATTTTGAGAATCTTGACGGACTGAGGTTTCTTTGCTTCCTCTCTGTCTTTTTTTTCCATAGCTTTTATACTGAATCAACGGCGCTAAAAACCAGCTCCACTTATCACTTTGTAAAAATTGGCATTTTTGGAAATGGGAATATAGGTGTAAATTTCTTCTTCGTATTGAGCGGATTCTTAATTACGTTTCTCCTCCTGGAAGAAAAGAAATTAAAAGGTCAGATAAAACTCAAGAACTTTTGGCTGAGAAGAATTCTGAGAATATGGCCGTTGTTTTATTCCTGTGTATTCTTTGGTTTCATAATTTTCCCAAAAATAAAATTACTGTTCGGACAAACTCCTCATGAAACAGCAACTCCCTTCTTCTACCTGACATTTCTGAATAATTTTGATTTCCTGACCAAAGGATTGCCGGACTCCTCTATACTTGGAGTACTTTGGAGTGTAGCAATCGAAGAACAATTTTATTTAGTATGGCCTATCATTATTTTTCTGTTCCCGGTAAAGAAATTATGGATTCCATTTGCTGTGATTATTTTGGGCAACCTTATTTTCAGAGCATACAACGACAATTTTCTATTGCATGAACATCATACAATTTCCTGCATCGGCGATATGACGATTGGCGCAATTGGAGCCTGGTTGGTAAACATCTCAGAACGCTTCAAAAGAAATATAGAACAATTGACCAGATCTGACATTGCCGCTATTTATCTTGCATTTATTCTTTTATTCTTTTTAAGACATGAACTGTTTTCCGGTCATTATGTCTTGCGAATTTTTGAAAGAATGTTTCTAGCTTTTGTTATATTACTGATCATCCTCGAGCAAACTTTCGCGCAACGTTCCTTTTTCAAAATGTCAAACTTTAAAGCCATTTCCAAACTTGGTACTCTAACCTACGGGATGTACTGTTTGCACTTTATCGGAATCCTCATCACCATCTCTATCACGAAACAATTATCGATAAACACACACTTATGGCAGGTGTTTTTTCTCGATACGCCCATGGCACTGGTTCTGACAATTATCATTAGCAAGTTGAGCTATACGTATTTTGAATCTCCTTTTTTGAAGCTGAAGGATAGATTTAGTATTATTACAAAATAACCAAATCTTCACAATGGAATTTGGTGACTTAAGCATACAATTTGTATGATTAAATCCAATTCTGAGTTGGCGACTTAGAAAATCATTAAAAAACATGTGTGTATAAGAATAAGGTAAAAGTCTTATATTTCACCATGAATTTCACCAGGCCATTCCTTCTCCTTTTCTATACCTTTCTCGAGCAAGATCGGGACTCTTTTATCAGTTCAAGATTTACTAAATTAAAATTGCGTGTGCATACTAAAGCACTAATTTTTAAAAAACTTGTTCTTCCCGCCTGCACTCTGGTTTTCTTGTCTCCTTGCTTAGCGCAATCCAATACAGTTTCAGCTGGAGGTGAAGCAACAGGAAGTTCCGGCAGCATCAGCTACTCCATCGGACAGGTAAATTATATCAATGTCTCCTCCGGCTCAGGTAAAATTTCGGAAGGCGTTCAACAGCCTATTGAAATATTGACTATCAATATTGAAGAATTGCCTAAGACATTTTCTGCTTCCATCTTTCCAAATCCTGCATCTGATCAGTTGATCATACAAATTAATAGCGAAAAAAATCAGGCATTGCATTCTATGCTCTATGATGTTCATGGCAATCTTTTGCTTAGTGATGTAATCCAAGGAAATCAACACAGCATTTCTCTTTCCGGGCTTTCTCCCGGGATTTACATTCTAAAAATTCGTAATGAAAAAGAGTCAATCACTTCTAAGATCATTAAATCAGAATAAAATGAAATCATTTTGTAAAATCCTCCTGTTCCTTTTGTTTTCCATTCAGCTCTTTGCCCAGGCACCTCAAAAAATGTCTTATCAGGCAGTGATTCGGGACAGCACAAACAGTCTGGTGATCAATCGCGCCATCGGGATGAAAGTTAGTATTCTGCGCGGATCAGCAAGTGGGACACCTGTGTTCGTGGAAACTCAGCATCCAACAACCAATCAAAACGGACTTGCAACATTCGCAATTGGAACCGGCACCGTAGTGACCGGTAATTTTTCAACCATTAATTGGAGTGATGGCCCCTATTTCATTAAAACGCAAAGCGATCTTCAGGGAGGAAATAACTATACAATTAGTGGAACAACCGAACTCTTAAGCGTTCCTTACGCATTGTATTCTGAAAACACGAATGCCAGTAATATTTCAGGATATTCAAATCTCTCTAGCACGAAAAACGGAACGATGATAGTCGTTTACACAAATTCCGATGCATATGGATTTACATTGTCTTCTTCCGGTAACCCAACCTGGTACTCTCAGGGAATGTCAGGGACTCCGCTGGGAGCAATTGCTACGGATAGTGTAATTGTCGTGTACACTTCAAATAATGCTTATGGGTTTTGTCTTTCCAGTTCAGGGGATCCAACATGGTATTCACAGGGCTTGTCGGGAACACCATCAGGTATTACTGCAAGTGGTAATACTATCGTAGTGTATACAACCACCGACACCTATGGTTTTACAAGATCAACTTCAGGCAATCCTACCTGGTATTCACAAGGAATGTCGGGTACTCCCGTAGGCTCAACTGTGAACGGAAAAGATTGTGTTGTTGTTTACACCAGCACAGATGCATATGGCTTTATGACCTCAGCTTCGGGTTCACCCACATGGTATTCACAGGGATTATCGGGTACCACCATTGGAGGTTCAGCGAGTGGAAACATGATTGTTGTTTACACTTCAAATTCGGCCTATGGATTTACAAGATCAGATACAGGCAACCCTACATGGTATTCCCAGGGGATATCCGGTACACCCACCGGTATAGTTCCAAAATAATTTCTTCAGGAAGAAAAAATAAATAAAAGCGCCGTGAATCATAATGATCCACGGCGCTTTAAATTTTCAATGAATTAAAGGGCAGCAATAATGGCAGCCAGTTCTTCTTTGGTTTTACCCAATTTGATTTGGATTTTATCCATCATTTCTTCCTTTTTACCATTCTCGTATTGGAGATCAGCATCGGTGAGTGTCGTAAATTTTGCTTTGAGTTTGGTTTTCTGTTCGCTCCAGTTTCCTTTGATCGGAACAGCTGTGGGTGTGATATTTGTCATTTCTTTAAGTATTAATTGTAATGAAATTATTACACCACAAAGTTCGGCACCTTACCTTTAAAACAATTACATCTAAATAAAAATAATTTACATCATTCACACCTTTTGGTGCATTTTTTCTTAAACGACTTATTCGTACCCGCTTTTAATAATTGTCATGATCATCTTGAACCTTCCGTTCGGAATGACTACATGTGAAGCATGAGCAGGGATAACAATTGATTGACCCGTTTGAAGCAAATGGGGCTCTCCGCTGATTACTAACTTAGCCGCTCCGTCAATTACCTGCACAAATGTGTCGAAGGGAGTTGTCTTTTCCGTCAATCCTTCTCCATTATCAAATGACATCACACTGATATTTCCGGTGGATTTCTTTAAAATAGTTTTTATCACCACAGAATTTGGTATATATTCAATGATCTCCACCGTAATATGCATTTTCGATTTCTCGAGTTCATTAGTATCCATGCCTTTAAGCTTTTCGAATCAGTCTGATACCTGATTTGGTAGGAGGCCGGAATTCATTTCCCTGTAAGGTACTCTATTAATTCTTATTATCTACCGTAAAATCCTTTATAGCCATTCCAAGCTCATCCATATCATGAGAAAATTCTCTTTTAAAAGTTTCCCAATTACTTTGATTTTTCTCGTATGCATCAATTCTGGATTTCATTTCCTGATTTTTCAATTCAAGAGCGTCAATACGTTTTTGATAAGCAGGATCAAGCAATTTGCCCGGCTTTTTAAGTTTAATTTTTAATTCAGCGATACGTTTCTCGTTATCTTCTATTTTCAATTGTGTTTCACTTTTAAATACTTTCCATTCTTCGGCACTCGCGGCTTTTTGAGCTTCGGCATTGGCATTCGCCTGCTCTGTATTAAGTTCCTGTTTTGCGTCCTGAACATTTTCGCGCGCATTGTCAACTTTTTGTTCCGGAGAATTACAACCGCTAAACACAGTCGCGGCTAAAAACGCCGGGATGACTACTAATTTTATTGAATTTTTCATATTTGATTTTGATTTAAATTAATGAACAATAATGAATGTGGGTGAAAATCGTACGAACGATTACAAATCCGCAATAATGCGTTCCACTTCTTCCTTTGATTTACCAAGCTTTATCTGAAGACGACCAAATAATTCATCGTGTTTTCCCTCGATAAGCAGTAAATCATCATCGGTGAGTTGGGCGTATTTTTGTTTTAATTTACCCTTTTGCTCATTCCAGTTTCCTTTTATTCCTAAAGTATTCATCGCTTGTAAATTTGATGGTTATATTTCGCAAAATTGCGTGTGATTGATATTATAAAGTTCCGCTTAATTCGCGCTATCCTTATTACACAATTAACAAAAAGAGTTACATGATTCACACATTGAAACACAAATCATCAATGAACATATCTACACGGATCAATCACTATTAAATTTCAATTCCATTGTAAAAGATAAATGTCAAAAAAAGCCCGAACCATGTTGATTCGGGCTTAACTCATGAACACTAACCCGGAATGAATCCGTTCGCAGCAGATTAAATCAAAATGGATAAGCCAATATACCCTGAGTATGTTTTTATTTTAGTCTTCTCGAGAATGTAATATGAATCAGTAGTTACGCTTTTACTGTTATCACTGATATCAACCAGTCCGAATACACCACGAAAACCGACACCCAACCGCACGGTTTTGGCAGCATTCAAACCAAAATCAAAACCTGCACCATAGGCCACACCAACATCACTTTTCTTCACAGCAAGAATTGCCTGAGAATGAACCGTACCATCACCGCCTGTTGTTGTCATTTTACTACCCACACTCAATCCCAACTGCGGACCGGCTACCATATTGAAATTAAACGATTTTGATTTACCGGTATTCAACGAAAGCAGAAGTGGAATATTCACATAATTCAATTTTACTTCTCTTTCAACATCAAACTCAGTGTATTTCTGAGAAATTCTGTTGTAGATTATTTCTGCCTGGACACCAACATGCTCAGAGAAATTAAATCCCAGAAACGCGCCGGCTCCAAAGCCGTAAGTAACATCCCCGAAATAGTGTTTCCTCCGGATGATTTTAAATCAAATGATGAAAATGTTGGCATTAAGCGAACACCGAATTCACCCTTTTGAGCATGCACCATTCCAACTGTACCAAACAAGGAAACAGTTAAGGCAACATACAATTTAATTTTTTGCGTTTTCATAATAATGTGTATTGACAATATTTTACACAAATGTCCATATCACACAAGCAACGCTGTTACATAACTTTCATAATATGTTACAACATTCACACTTTGTCATTTCCTGTCTTTATTGACGAATAAAAACACAACACCACCTGCAATCAGTAATCCTCCAACCCATGGCGACCACTGTACCGGGTGTTTTTGTTCTTTATTAATTTCAATCGGACCGATGTCCACAACTTTCTTTGTTGTAACATAACTGAATCCTGTATAGATCATCATAATAGCTCCGATTACGATCAGCAGCAAACCGATATTTTTTGTTTTCATTTTTTTTAGTTTAGGAAGTGAATAAATTTTAGATGATAAAATATCAGATCGGGGCAGTCTCTATGAATCCGCTTAATTGAACGAATAGGTAACTCCGAGCGGGTATATGGATGTAACATTAATTTTATGACGTTTCCCTTCGTGGAGATCCACTACCCAATTTCCTGTAAAATACCCGATCGCTGCCGCGAGAATTTCATCCGACAACCAGTGCTGATGCTGATAGATTCGTGAAAACATTGTAAAGCCAGCAGGAACATACGCGATAATTTTCAATGTTGTAGATCTTGCGTGTCTGGACATAACTGTTGATAAAGCAAAAGCGCTGGTGGTATGACCACTGGGCATGCTATGATAATTGTATTCAACAAGTGTAAACGGTTTGTATGAAAATGCATTTTCTGTCACAACCGGACGTTTCCGTCCAATGGCAATTTTGAGTACTGTAGTTACCAGTTCTGAATACAATCCGGCCTGCAATAATTCAATACTGATTTTTTTTGCTGCTGTGTCACCCGAGATCAAGCCAACTGCACCAAATACTCCAGCAACTCCACCAATTGAATACCACTCTCCATAAATTCGTCCGCCGACAATAGGTGCACTGTAATAATACCTTTGTTCACCCTGGGTTGAATTAGTTATCTGTTCATCAAAGGGCATAACTACAAATGTGGACGCAACTGCCACCCCGGTTTTTAACCAATCTCCTCCCGTCCACTTCGTTGGTTGCTTGACAAACAACTTTGTCTCATTCCAAAATTGTGGTAAACTATAGAGTCTTTTTGCCAGCTTTTTTTCGAGTTTTTTTTCCTTCGGGGTTTCTGGTGAAGTGACCTCCGGCTTTATCTGAGAGAAGACAGCCGTTTGAAAAAACAGGGAGAAAAAGATTAACAATAAAATTTTAAAATTATGCATTACGAATCAGTCAAGGGAAATTGTAAGGCCGAACGGATAGAGAGAACTAAGTTGAACACGGGATATAGTCTCCTCGTGATGCGATGTAACCCAGGTCGCTACAAAATAACCGAGAACAGCTCCCGGGAATACATCCGAAGCCCAATGTTCATCCTGATATATTCGGGAAACCACAGAGAGACCTGCCGGAATATAGACAAGTACTTTCAACCATGCTGAGTTTGTATTTCTTGCAAGTACAGTTGATAACGCGAAGGCAGCGTCTATATGCCCTGCCGGAAATGAATTGTGCGGACTGTCGAAAAAAGTAAATGGTTTATAATCTTTGGCACCTTTGTCGGTAAAGGGTCTGGAACGACCAACGCATCCTTTTGTGATAAAAGAAATTGTCTCAGAATACAATGCAGCCTGAGCAATCTCAAATCCAAGCTTTTTTGTTGTTGGATTTCGGGCCAACAATCCATGGGAATACAGCAACACGGCCGATACTGGAACAACTACAAATCCTCCCCACTGTTTTCCGATTTCCATAGGAACGCTCTTCGCATATTTTGGATTATCAAGAGAAGCCCGGCGTACATCTTCATCTGCAAACATGATTCCATAAGTGATGATTGCTGTTGCACCAAATTTTATCCAGTCATTCCCATTCCATTTTACAGGACTCTTAAAAAGCAAACCGGTTTCGTGTCTGAACTCAGAAAAATTGTATTTGTGATTCGCCGGATGAATTAAAGTATCTTGAGCCGATAAATCCAATACTCCGAAAAGCAGGACAACAATCAGTATCTTTAAAGGATTTACACCATTAAGTAAATTAACAGGATTTTTCTTTCTCCACTTCAATTGTAGTGCCCTCTCCGTTGTTTGTCTTCAAAATATAAAGATAAAAATATCTTCTGTTCTGTTCGTACTGAATGAATTGCCGGATAGTCACGCAAGTAACGGTCATTATAGTATACAAAATGTTCAAATCCGATACTTAGGTCTTTATAAAGGCAGACTGTAAGTTTCGGTTTCAAAATTCCTATAAAATTATTACCGGGCAACCCGATATATGTACGAATAACATAAAAATAATAGACCATTGAAAGAGAGGCGACTTTCCCCAGATTCAGAGTGCTTTCAAATTTTGCCTCTAAACCATCTCCGAAATTGTAATCCCTGAACTGGGAAGTATCGGGACCAAAATGTGTACTATTCCCCGCGAAAGGAACAATAGCTAAATGAATATTGGTATATAAATCAGACTTCTTACTCAATGGTAATTTCGAAAACAGACCACCCCCAAATGCAATTGCACCCAATTCAAATGTTTTGTTATCCCAATAATCATAGTATTGAAAAACTCCGGCAAGCAATGAATGCTTTTCATAGTTTCGGTTTTTCCCTATTAATATTCCATAGCCGGTAATATTATCAAGGATCTTTCTTCCAACACCAAAGTTCAGTTCTGTACGAAACTTAAAAAAATCAAATGGCTTTCTGTCCCGCACTTCAAAAGGGTTTCCGTAGTCAAACTGCACATTAATCAATTCGCTGTTTGTTCCTTTTGAAAATGACGGATTAATGGAGGAATTGATTTTGTGTAATCCTGCATAAAGTGTAACATTCAAAGGTTCTTTCTGATACACTTCTTTATTTGTAACCCGAAATGTTTTACCCTGCAGGATTCGGTTGAATCCCCGAACCGGATTTATTAAGCCGGCAAGAAGTTCACGAGAAACCCGCTTGAATCCACGCGTCCGGTCATCCAGTAAATTGGAACTCAAACGATATAGTATTTCCCCAAGAAAGGCCCCGTCAATAGGTGTGTTAATTATATCGTTGTAAGATGGTCTTGTGTTTTCACCGAAGTATTCCCAAATCAGACTGCCGGCTACAGCAAAGGAGAAGGAGGTCAGGTAAGGATATCCATTCGAACGACCGGCATTATAAGAAAGAGTCCCGGAGTAAGGATGACCAATGAAATTAATTCCAAATCGGTCGACATCCCATTCCCAACCGTTTTTAATATTGTATTTCCAGGTTGAAAAACTGATACGCGCATATTCCGCTTTCAAAAGATATCTGTCGCCTGCCCAGGTGATCGCATCTGATCCCAAAAATTCCAGAGCAGGAATCCAAATGGGATAACGTTTGCTATACGTGGTATCATCATTCAGCAAATCACCATACTTATTCTGAAGCGTCGTGTCCACCAAAGCGCTTTTCTTTGGTTCATTCCCTGCAGAGTCGGATAAGTGCTCTACTTTTTCATCTTTTATATTCTTCAATTGTTTTTCTGGTGCGCCTTTTCCCGGTACAATTGAATCAGAAGGTGCAACCTTTTGAATATTCTGTTGTACTGCCTTCTGAGCAGACAACGGGGAAATTCCCAGCCAAAAAATTATTAGCATCCATACCTTGTTCATAGAATGGTTAGTCTGCCTATAAAAACGACGAATGTCGAACAGACAATTTTATAAAGGTTTGCGTCCCTGAATTATTCTTAACAGAACAACTACAACAGCAATAACCAATAAGATGTGTATCAGACCACCTGTATGAAAACCAACAAAACCAATAAGCCAACCAATCACTAAAATTACGGCAATGATATAAAGCAGATTTCCCATGAGTTTGATTTTAAAATGTTCATTGAAATACACAAAACAAATTTTTGCTTTTCCAATACATCAAAAGTATCCATTATGAGATATTTTACTGTTACACAACTTTTACTATTTGTTATATAATTCACACATTTAAACATCAAGTAACATGAATCATAAAAAGCTAAATCAAAGGGCAACATGTATTAAAGACAATTATTCTGATGCTGATGACTTATAAATTAAATTACTCTAATGAACCTAATTAAAATAAGTCATTCAAATTACTATTCAGAGAATTAAGTACAAATCCTTTGCAAGCCTGCAGACTGGTTAAATAAAATAAACCTGAAAAAATACCGGCAAATTCTGCAAATCCATTATTAGATGTCCTCAAGCGACTTGCGCTTCTTGTGCACCAGGGATTTATAAAAAGAAGGCGTCAGTCCTGTTATTTTTTTAAACTGATTTGAAAGATGTGCCACACTACTGTAATGGAGCTTGTATGAAATTTCAGTTAAATTGAGTTCATCATATAAAATCAACTCCTTTACTTTTTCAATTTTATGGATAAGAATAAAATGTTCAATTGTTGTTCCTTCCGTTTCAGAAAAAAGATTTGACAAATACGTGTAATCGTAATCCAGCTTTTCACCCAGGTAATCAGAAAATTTAATTTTCGGTATTTCATCCGAATAGTGAATCATCTCAATAATTATATTCTTGATCTTTTCAATCAGAATGGATCGCTTATCATCCATCAACTCCAGACCGGATTTTGCCAATTCAGTTTTCAGGGCAACTCTTTGTTCATCAGAAATATGTTCCAGAACTTCCGCTTCACCGAGGACAACATTTGAATAATGCAAACCCATCCTTTTCAAAATATCCTTCACCAGCAATTTGCAGCGGATACTAACCATGAATTTGATATAGAGTTTCAAATGGCAGATGTTTAAGTTCGAAAAAACTGATGATCTCATATGCACCTATCCGCAATTTTTAAAATTTAATTTACGGACTCGATTCAATAATGTGATTTCAAAGGTACACAATTCATTTTATACTCTTTACCTTCAAAACAATTCATATCAATATTTGATAAGGGAAATCCTTAACATTTGAAAAGTGTGAATTGTGTAACAAATAAAATTTATAGTATAACTCGAAACAATCTAATAGAATGACCTTTGATGAAAATTTTACACAAAGATCATTATGAAAAAATTGTTACTCATTACATATTGCCTCCTGTTTTCAGGATTGATTTCTGCTCAGACGCAGGATAAAAAGTGGAACATTGGATTACACGGCGGAGCCGGACAATACAAAGGGGATTTGGGTAATGACTTTTATAAGACAGACATGTCCCTGTATGGTTTTGGAGGTATTTCCCTCTCGAGATATATAGGTAGTCACCTTGATATAAATTTACTGGCGACAAAAGGAGCAATTGGATTCAATCGCCCTGCGGGCAGATTCAGAAGGGATATGTCAACCGTGACAGTGAATTTTCGATTCAATATCCTGGGCCCTGCTTCACCTGTGCGTCCATATTTGTTTGTTGGAGGCGGTGCCATGCTGTTCGACAGAAATGTTGGCATCACTGAAAAGAAAGTTGATTTTATAGCACCATCGTTTGGTGCCGGAATAAATTTCCGAATGGGACCTTCTATCATGTTGAATGTTCAGGAAACTTTCCTTTACTCAACAGCTGATACAAGAGATGGTGTTACAGGTGCGGAAAATGACGCATATCTGCTTCACATGGTTGGATTGTCATTCAATCTGGGCAACAAAAAAGATGCGGATAAAGATGGTATAGCGGATCGTCTGGATAAATGCCCTGACACTCCACCCGGAGTCGCTGTAGATCCCACCGGTTGCCCTCTCGATAAAGACAAAGATGGAATAGCGGATTATATCGATGCTTGTCCGGATGTTGCCGGTCTTACAGAATTAAAAGGTTGTCCTGATACCGATGGAGATGGCATTACAGATAAAGATGATAAATGCCCGGCGCTTGCAGGCCTGGCCGCGTTAAACGGTTGCCCTGATGCCGATAAAGACGGAGTCGCTGATGGAGATGACAAATGCGCCGGAACAAAAGCGGGATATGTTGTGGATGCAAGTGGTTGTCCGCTTGACAATGATAAAGACGGTATTGTGAACGAAGAAGATGCCTGTGTTGATTTAGCGGGTACACTTGCTCTTAAAGGTTGCCCTGATACCGATGGCGATGGCGTGGCTGACAATGAAGACCGCTGTCCGGCTATCAAAGGTACTATAGCCAACAAGGGCTGTCCTGAAATTGCGAAGGAAGACATCAAAAAAATTACACAAATAGCCAGCAAAATTTTCTTTGAAACAAATTCTGATAAACTCAAAATCGCATCGCTGGTACAACTTGATGAGCTGGCCATTATTCTGAAACGATATGAAGCTGCGAATTTGATCATTGAAGGACATACAGATGACAGAGGAGAAGATGCTTATAACATGACTCTTTCACAAAAACGAACAGAATCTGTAAAAACTTACCTGATGGGAAAAGGAATTATGGAATCACGTCTCACTGCAACCGGATTTGGAGAAACCAAACCAATCGCCGATAATAAAACAAGTGTAGGAAGAGCAAAAAACAGAAGGGTAGAATTAAAAACAACGTACTAAGTTTGATTCCATGTTGAATTAGGATGAAGAGGGGGCCGTTGGATTCAACGGCTCTCTTCATTTTATATAAGCAGACACACATTTTTATCAATTAATGCACATTCCCGGACATGTGAATTATGTAACATAATCCGGAAGTTGTGTAACAGAGCTGCGGACCAAAAAAAGTAATTTAGCAGGTGCTAGAATGAACGCATTCCTCCTGCTTTCTTTCTTGTAAACAAATGAAAAGCACATTGAATTTTCCATTTTATGCTAAATATGCATTTATTGTTATTGGCGGAGTGGCAACAGTTTTTATTCTATTCATAGGCCAACAAATCATTTTGCCCCTTATTTATGCAACCATCATTGCGATCCTGCTAAATCCACTCGTGAATTTTCTCACAAAACACAGGCTCAATAGAATTTTCGCAATCTTCATATCAGTTTTTGTTACCATTTTATTTACCATTGGTTTAATCTGGTTTTTATCCGTTCAGATCAGTTTGTTGAGTGAAACATATCCTCAGTTAAAAGTTAAATTCAACCAAACCAGTGTTCAACTCATTCACTGGATCTCAGAAAAATTCAACATCAGAACATATAAGATCCATGCCTGGATAAATGCGACAAACGAGGATATTGTTCGAAATCTCGGTGGCAGTATCGGACAAACCGTTTCAACAATAAACAGTGTAATCATCATTGTTGTATTGCTTCCCGTATATCTCTTCATGATTCTGTATTACAAAAATTTATTGCTCCAGTTTGTAAATAAACTCTTCAAATCAAGTCAACAACCGGAAGTATATGAAGTGCTGATTAATTCTAAAAATATAATTCAGAGTTACCTGAGTGGATTATTGATAGAAGCGGCGATCATCGCGGTTCTGAATTCAACAGGTTTACTGATCTTAGGTATTGATTATGCCATAATTCTTGGTGTAACCGGTGCATTACTGAATGTAATACCCTACGTCGGAGGAGTAATCGCGATCGCCTTACCAATGATTATTGCCTTCATCACGAAAGATTCCATCACTGCTCCTCTCATGGTCATGGGCGTGTACCTCGCGATTCAATTTATAGACAATCACTTCATCATCCCGAGTATCGTTGCTGCTAAAGTGAAGATCAACGCGCTTGTCTCAGTGGTAGTGGTCCTCGTGGGTGCAGCGCTGTGGGGTATCCCGGGAATGTTTCTTTCCATTCCTTTAACTGCAATCCTGAAATTGATATTTGATCATATTGAACCTCTGAAACCCTGGGGATTTCTCCTGGGCAATGTGGTTCCTACAAGTAAATTAAATTTTGGTTTTATAAAAAAATAACATGAAAACAAAAAACAAACCCGGCATTGGTATTTCCGACAAAAATCTGGAAAACATCGTCACATTATTATCTACTTCTCTTTCAGATGAAATGGTATTATATATAAAGACAAGAAATTTTCACTGGAATGTGTCCGGAGAAAGTTTTATGGAATTACACAAACTATTTGAACAGCAGTATAAACAGCTGGAAGAGTACATTGATGAGCTCGCTGAACGCATTGGCAAACTCGGCTCAAAGACAATTGGCTCCATGAAAGAATTTTCTTCACACGCCACATTGAAAGAGTCTCACGGAAACCATTTGTCCCAGAATAAAATGCTGGAAGAACTTTTTAATGATCATGAATCCGTAATTCGGCAGCTGAGAAAGCAAATTGATCTTTGTGGTGATAAGTATGGCGATGCAGGCACCGCCGATCTTCTCACGGGATTAATGGAAGATCACGAAACCATTGCATGGATATTGAGAAGGTACATGAACTGACGCGCTCAATTGCCAAATTAAACAGAGAAATGAAGTACTAGAAATAATCATCATGCCAATCATTAAACCAGTCACCAAAATAAAAGGATTCGCGACAGAGCAAACCCTGAAGTTAAGTGATCAGGCACTCGCGAGAAAGTCTGCTATTAGTCTGTTTGCAACAAGTCTTGCGGATGGCTTTCTTTTTATTTGGGAAATAATCAAAGAAACATTTACACGTCACTTTGAATGGAAAGAACTGTTTCGTCAGTGTTTTCAAATCGGCTACAAATCACTTCCATTGATTTCCATCACCGGCGCGATCATGGGTCTCGTGCTAACGATTCAATCGCGTCCGGTGCTGGTTGATTTCGGAGCGGTGACAATGCTGCCCGGAATGGTAGCTGTTTCACTGATACGTGAAATGGGCCCTGTGATTACTGCTCTCATTTGCGCCGGCAAAATTGGTTCCGGAATGGGCGCTGAGCTTGGCTCAATGAAAGTTACAGAACAAATTGATGCTATGGAAGTCTCGTCCACAAATCCAATGAGGTTCCTTGTTGTGACACGTGTTATTGCAGCCACAATTATGATTCCTCTACTTATACTCTACGCTGATGCATGGGGAATGATCGGAAGCTGGCTTGGTACAAATCTCAAAGGAGATGTTTCATTTACCTTGTTCTTTTCTCAGGCATTCAGTCATGTTGAATTCCTCGACTTTTTTCCTGCTGTCATCAAATCATTCTTTTTTGGCGCGGTGATCGGGATCGTAGGTTGTTACAAAGGCTACAATGCCGGAAGAGGTACTGAAAGTGTTGGAGTCGCGGCAAATTCAGCCGTAGTACTCGGATCCCTGCTTGTTATTGTTGTGGATGTAATCGCTGTACAAATAACGGATATGCTCTGATGAACGATACGACACCCACAACGGAAATGAACATTCCTGCTTCATCAAACGAAAATCAGGAAACCGTTATAGAAATTAAAGACTTGAAAAAATCCTTTGGCAATCAGAAGGTCTTAAACGGAATTAATTTGAAAGTATTTACCGGTGAGAATCTCGTCGTTATCGGTAAATCAGGTTCAGGAAAATCGGTACTCATCAAATGCATAGCAAGACTAATCCCATCTGACTCCGGTTCCATTTCTGTTTTTAATGAAGATGTCCTCACAATGGAAAACAAAAAACTCAGTGAACTGAGAACAAAAATCGGTTTTCTTTTCCAAAGCGGGGCTTTGTATGATTCGATGACCGTTAAACAAAATCTGGAGTTCCCTCTGAGAAGGATCAAAAGAAACATGACAACATCCGAAGTGGATGAAAAAATCAACGAAGCACTCACCAATGTAGGTTTGGCTGATACACTGAATAAGATGCCCTCTCAATTATCAGGAGGAATGCGAAAGAGGATCAGTCTGGCACGTACCATTGTAGTTGATCCTTTGATCATGTTGTACGACGAGCCTACAACCGGACTTGACCCGGTGACTTCAGATGAAATCAGCGCATTGATTCTTGAGGTTCAGAAGAAATACAAAACAACATCAATCATCATCACACATGACATCGCTTGCGCGAAAACAACCGGCAACCGTATCGTCATGTTAAAAGATGGTGAAATGTATAAGGAAGGAAGCCTTCAGGAGTTTGAAAAATCTTCAGATCCGGAAATACACTCCTTTTTCAAATAATTTATCCCCTTGGTTAATACTGAAAAATACAATTAATTCATCATGGACACACACACTCAAAAATTCAAAATACGACTCGGGCTTTTTATCGCCGGAGGTCTTGCACTTTTTGTTCTCGCCATATTTATTATCGGGAAACAAAAAAACCTGTTTAATCCGGTATTCAAACTAACCAGTACTTTCTACAATGTGAGTGGTTTGCAGGTAGGAAACAATATTCGTTTTTCCGGTATTAATGTAGGTACTGTCGATAAGATCACTATCATCAACGATTCCACAGTTCGGGTAGACATGCTCGTAAAAAAAGAAGTAAAACAATTCATCAAATCCGATTGCGAGGTAGCGATCGGATCGGAAGGCCTTATTGGGGACCGATTGCTGATCATAACACAAGGTAGCGCGGATGCAAGCCTGGCAAAAGAGGGAGCTGAATTATCTTCCGCTGAGCCGGTGGAAACAGACGCGATTATGGCCAGTCTGCAGGTTACAGCCGGAAATGCGGAAATCATTTCCCAACAGCTGGCAGAAATCATGGTTAAAATAAACAATGGCAATGGAACCATTGGCAGGCTTATCCAGGACTCTACTTTCGCTGAAAACATGAACCAGACTTTGCTGAACCTGAAAAAAAGCACCAAAGGTCTGGATGAAAACATGCAGGCAGCTCAACACAATATTCTCCTGAGGGGATATTTCAATAAAAAACAAAAGGCCGCCGAAAAATTAAAAAAAGAACAGGAAGAAAAAAAAGCCAAAGAAGAAAAGAATAACAAGAAATAATCATTAAGGGCAATTCAAAATTTTTCAAAAATGAAAGATCAAATTATGAATACATCAACGGTAAATAAGGGTACAAATTTAAACATTCAATTACAGGATATAATTTTGAATTATGATGATTTGGGTGAAGGAAAACTACCCATCATTTTCATTCATGGATTTCCATTTGATAAATCAATGTGGCAACCGCAGATGGATTATTTCAGCAAAATAAACCGGGTCATATCCTTTGATATCAGGGGTTTTGGAAAATCAAGTGCAGGGAATACGAAAGCAAGTATGAGTCTCTTTGCGGACGATCTGATTCGAATGATGGATAGCCTCAAAATAGAAAAAGCAATTGTATGTGGCTTATCCATGGGTGGATATATTTTATTGAATGCGATTGCCCGCTTTCCTGAGCGCTTCGAAGCAATCGTTCTTTGTGATACCCAATGCTTAGCGGATTCACCTGAGGTTAAAGAAAAACGGGAGAAAACAATTCAACACATCCTTGAGAAAGGATATATGGATTTTGCTGAAAATTTTGTGAATTCAATTTTTTGCAGAAAATCATTGAATAACAACATTGGCTGGATAGAAAAAATGAAACACACGATTCTCTCTACACCACCGCTTACAATTACAGGAACTCTTAGCGCTTTGGCTCAACGCTGGGAAATGTGTTCCGGGCTGGGTCTTATTAAAGTCCCGACACTCATTCTCTGCGGATCTGAAGATTCCGTGGCACCGCCGGAGCAATCCAAATTCCTTCACGATCATATCGAAAATTCAACCTGGCATACGATTAACGATGCAGGACACATGTCAAATCTTGAACAATCTGAGCTATTCAACAGGCATTTGTCAGATTTTGTTTCTGAACTTTAATTTCATCAGAAACTTTACAGACTTAAAATCCGGATCATCAATAGCTAGATTACATGAACTTAATCTTGTGAAGAAGCGACGATTCAATAAAATGATTTATGTCATGGAATCAACAAAATATATAAATTCCAAGTTGAAATATTAGAATTCAGATATAAAATGTGATTTAAACAACCCGGGAATCCACAGGTGGAGTGAAATCATTTTTTTCAAATTCCATATCATTTTCATTCTTACTCACTAATTTTATAGTGCCAAAATAAAACTCAGACAAATGCAGCGAATTCATATCTCCCTGCTTGCATTTTGTACACTTTGTATGAGTGAATTTGTGATAGCACAAGGCAATCCTGACAAACCGGATTCAAATCGTGTTTACCGAAATATTGAATCCTATTCGAAACGTCACAAGCTGGCTAAATTGCTTTATCCACTGATATTTTCAGCGGATACAACAATACAACCGCCTGTGAAATCAAAAAAAGGTGCTTACAAAAGTCTCATTCAAAAATCCTACAGGCCTTTTGAAGGAAAAATAATCCGGAGTATTAATATACAAACACTCGATCCTTTTGGAAAATCCATAAGAGATACGGCAACAATAAATCATAACTATTTATTACGTGCCGGGAATACATTACACATTAAATCTCTTCACCTCACAATCCGCAATTTTCTTCTCTTTAAAGAAAATCAGGTCTTCGATTCCTTACTGGTGAGAGAATCGGAGCGATTGGTGCGCAAAAACGGCTTCGTACACGATGTTCTCTTTACAGTTTCTCCTGTTTCAAAAAATTCCGATTCAGTAGATATCTTTATTCGGGAGATGGACAAATGGAGTATCATTCCGAAAATTGGTATCAGCTCGAGCAAAGCCTCATTGAATGTTCTCGATAAGAATTTCGCCGGATTAGGTCACGAATTACAAATTGGTTATTCATGGAATCATAGCATCGGTGCTTATGCATACAATGCCAACTATTTCATTTCAAACATCAGAAATACCTATACGAATGCGACATTTCATTTTGACTCTGATGAACACAGAAGTTATATCCGGAATATAACCATTGATCGACCTTTCTTTTCAGCCTTCGCTAAATGGGCAGCGGGAATGAATTTCTCCCAGCAATTCAGGTCCGATTCGATTTTACTCGCCGATCAAAAGTACATTCAACAGGATTATAAATTCAACACACAGGATTATTGGGGTGGTTTTGCTTTGCAAATCTTTAAAGGCAATAGTGAAGAAGTTAGAACTACAAATTTCATAACAACAATGCGGTATCTGCGCATCCGATACCTTAACCGGCCGACTGAATTTTTGGATCCAAAAAGAGTTTATGCCAATGAGGATTTTTTTCTTGCAGGAATCGGTGTTGTTACCCGAAAATATTTTCAGGATAAATACATTTTTAAATATGGTACTACAGAAGATGTTCCGGTTGGACAAGTAGTTGGCCTGACGATTGGCCACCAAATCAGAAATAATGAAATCCGACAGTATGTTGGTGTTCGTTTCGCGCTTGGAAATTATTATTCCTGGGGATATCTCAGTTCAAGTTATGAATATGGCACTTTTATTAGAGGTTCAAAACCGGAACAAGGAATTATTTCTGCAGGCATCACCTATTTTACCGGATTGATGGAAATCGGAAATTGGAAAATGCGGCAATTTATAAAGCCGTCCTTCACTTTTGGACTGAACCGATTTTCCCATGACAGCCTGACGCTGAAAGACGGGTATGGTCTTGATGGCTTCAACAGTTCCGGCTTGTCAGGTACCCACAGAATGATCCTGACGATTCAAACCCAGTTTTACGCGCCGTGGAGTGTGCTTGGATTTCGTTTCGGCCCTTACCTCACCTACTCTGCCGCAATACTTGGCGCACAATCGAATGGCTTTAACAATAGCAGGATATATTCTCAAATAGGAATAGGAGTACTCATGCTGAACGAGAAACTTGTATTTAACACATTCCAGATTTCCATTGCTTTTTACCCGCTGATTCCGGGTAATGGCAGGGATGTCTTCAAAGTAAATACCTTTAAAACCTCAGATTTTGGTTTCCGGGATTTCATCATCGGAAAACCGGACTACATTGCATTTCAATAAATGGAAACATCCTTGATTTACTCCCCTATATAATCCGTTATATAAACAAAAATATATTTTAAAATTCACTGAAAATGAAATTGAAATTGAAAACCCGCTTAAAAAATGTCAAAACATTATTCAGTGATACGATGCTTGCTTTCATTGACGACAACGCGCTTAAATTAAGCGCGGCCCTTTCTTATTATACGATATTCTCTTTACCTCCCTTATTGATAGTAATCATCAGTATCAGTGGTGTTTTTTTTGGTGCCGATGCTGTTAAGGGGGAATTGTATGGACAGATCAATGGACTGGTTGGAAATACTGCAGCATTTCAAATTCAGGAAATGATTAAAAATATCACTCTTTCTACCAGCAGCACATTTGCAACCATTATCGGCATCATCATCCTGCTGGTTGGAGCATCCGGAGTCTTTGCCGAAATACAGGATTCACTTAATTTTATCTGGGGAATACAAGCAAAACCAAAACGCGGCTTATTTAAATTTATTAAAAATCGGCTGGTTTCATTTTCGATGATCGGAACTGTTGGATTCCTTCTAATGGTCGGATTGATTGTGAATTCACTAATGGATGTTTTGAATCACCAGCTTTCCGCTTTTTTCCCCAGAGATTCTATCTATTTCTTTTATATCATGAACCTCATAGTTGTATTTCTCATCATCGCATTGCTTTTCACTGTCATTTTCAAAACACTTCCCGACGGCAAAATCGCCTTGAAGGATTGTCTGATTGGAGCATCTTTTACTTCATTACTGTTTATGATAGGCAAATTCGCCATTGGTGCCTATTTAAGTACTTCTGAGATAGCGACAGTCTACGGAGCTGCAGGATCGGTAATATTAATCCTGATTTGGGTCTATTACTCGGCCATCATCCTCTACTTTGGCGCGGAATTCACAAAAGTCTATGCAATAAACCATGGTGAAAAAATAATTCCAAAAGAATATGCCGTAATCGTTGCCAAACAAAAAATAGAAATTCCTTCTCAGTCTGAATAAACAACAACACCTCGAATTTTGATTACTATAAATTCCTTGTACTACTTACCATAATCAAATGCTCTTTCGGGCAACACTGCTTTTCTGAATTTTGAAGAAGTTACTCCACTAATTTTTTTAAATTGATTGGAAAGATGGGCAACACTGCTATAGTTTAGTTTCGAAGCTATTTCAGTTAACGTTAATTTGTCCTTAGTAATTAACTTTTTCACTATTTCTATCTTGTGCATGAGAATAAAATGTTCAATGGTAATGGATTCGCTTTCAGAAAAAACGTTCGCCAGATAGGTGTAATTGTATTTGAGCTCCTCGCTCAGATATTTCGAAAAGCAAGTATCCGTGTTTGCATTTCGATAGTTGAGTTTTTTGACAATTGCAATTTTTATCCTGTTAACAATCCGTTTCCTCCTGGCCTTCCTTACTCTCATGGAAGAGAGTCCATTTTTTGGCTCACGCGACAACAATTTACTGACTGATTTTTTCTCCCTTGAAATCATTTAGGGTCCGGCTAAGATCTTCATGAAAGTAGATCAGATGTGGTGAAATTCTTTACATGATTTTGTATAAAAATTACATAGTTTACAGATTCAGTATGAAGCCTGGTTCAGGAGAAATGAAAAAATCCAACGCAGATATTGAGATAATCAAAACTTGAATTTATTGCATGCCTCGTTATTCATATTTTATTTTAACACTGAGGAAAATGTAGGAATTATGTAAGATTCCTTAAAAGTTGTGTAAGCAAAATCGTGCCGATTCTACAGACCTTAGTGGCGATTAATCATATTCAGGATTATTGATTCGCTACAAATTTCCGAACAATATTCCTCGCATTGAAAACCTGGTGGGACTGCAAAGTCACCGATTTGTACTTGACGCGGATTCTTCATCATAAAACACAAACAATGTCCATTATAAAAAAATCCTTTTTGATCGTGATAATCTCGATCATGACTGTGGTTATTTTAATTCTTGCATTTTGCTCGCCAATTACAAAATTCCTAATTCAGAAATATGACGAAAACTACCTGGGAAGGAAAATTACGTTAGATTGGGCTTACACCAATCCATTCACAGGTTATGTCCGCTTGAACAATGTCAAAGTATATGAAAAAAACAGTGACAGTGTATTTTTCTCGGCCAGATATTTAAGTTTAAATTTTTCATTGACCAAACTGTTTTCACAAACCTATGAAATCAGTGAAATGAACGTTGATCATCCGATAGGATATATCATCCAGGATAAAAAAGAATTGAATTTCAGTGATATTATCAGGCGTTTTGCCCCCGATACTACAATTCTAATCAAAAAAAAACCGGTCCATTTTAATCTTCTGAATTTTCAGGTTACACAAGGCGAGTTTCATTATCTCGAAAATGTTACTCCGGTTAACTACTTCATAAAAGAAGTGAATTATAAAAGCTCCGGAATCAGGTGGGATACCGATACAACAGCAGCTGAGTTTTCATTTTTAGCAGGAATTGGGACCGGTGAAATACACGGAAACTATACTATCAACATAAAAACAAACGACTACCGGCTGGCTTTTGATGCGCATCAATTTGATCTGACCATCATTGAACAATATATGAAAGCGCTTTCAAATTACGGAACTTTTTCCGCTTCCCTTGAAGCTTCAATAAATGCAACCGGAAACCTGGATGATGAAGAAAATCTGAATGCGAAAGGTTTCATTGAAGTGAATAAATTTCATTTCGGTAAGTCAAAGACCGAGGATTATGCGTCTTTCGAAAACTTAAAACTTTCCATTATTCAATTAAGTCCAAAAGGTCATAAATACTTGTTTGACTCTATTTCCATCTCCCATCCTTATTTCAAATATGAACGTTACGATATTCTGGATAACCTGGAAACGATGTTTGGTAAACAAGGCGGCAACATTACCACTGTTCAGGCGGATCCGGAACGATTCAATCTTATCCTTGAAATCGCCCGATATGTAAAAATTCTTGCCCGTAATTTTTTGCAAAGTGATTATTCCATCAACAATCTCGCGGTTACAAATGCCAGGCTGAAATTCAATGACTATTCAATCTCCGAAAAATTTTCGGCCACTCTTTCGCCTCTGACTATCCTGGCTGACTCTATCAACAACCAGCGCGATCGGGTGTATTTTAAGCTGAATACAGGTATTATTCCATATGGTGATATTAACGTTTCCCTGAGCATCAGTCCAAAAGACAGCGCGGATTTTGACATGAACTACCACTTCACAAAAATGGCTGCATCCATGTTTAATCCCTATACAATTTCCTATACATCTTTCCCTCTCGACCGGGGAACAATAGAATTGAATGGAATCTGGCATGTAAACAATGGAAATATACATAGCGAAAATCACCTCCTGATCATTGATCCAAGACTCACCAAACGACTTAGGAATAAAGACAATGAATGGCTACCTGTTCCTTTGATAATGGCGTTTGTACGCGAACGGGGGAATGTTATAGATTATGAAATACCTATTTCCGGGAATTTGAAAAATCCGAAATTTCATCTTCACGATGTCATTCTCGACCTGCTTGAAAACATATTTGTAAAGCCTTCAACTACACCCTATAGATTACAGGTAAAAAACACTGAAAAACAAATTGAAAAATCACTCACATTGAAATGGGAAATGCGTCAACATGAGGTAACCCACAAGCAGGAAATCTTTATTGAACGCATGGCAGAATTTCTGGATAAAAATCAGGAAGCGAGTATACAGGTTACTCCCATGACGTATTCTGATAAGGAAAAGGAGTACATCTTGTTTTATGAAGCAAAGAAGAAGTATTACTTAGCAATGAATGACCTTAAAAAGGGGAATTTCTCGGAATCGGATTCCGAAAAAGTAAATAAAATGTCAGTAAAGGATTCTCTCTTCGTTGACTATCTAAACAAACAAATCAACGACTCTATGGTATTTACCATCCAGGAAAAATGCACAAGATTGGTGAATCCTTCACTATTAAAAAGCAGTCTTAATACATTGCTAAGCGAAAGAGAATCAACATTTATGAATTACTTTAAGGAGAAAAATGTGGATAAGCGTGTTCGTTTATTATCTGCAAAAAACGAAATCCCCTACAATGGTTTTTCGTATTACAAAATTGAATATAAAGGAACAATTCCCGATTACCTGATGAAAGCCTATCAGCAAATGGTTGAATTCAATGAGAATGAACCGAGAAGTAAATTTCAAAAAGAAAGAAAAGAATCCAAAACAAAATTATAAAATCCGCTTCATTATATTTTTCATCTGTAAATTTGACTTGCTTCCAGTACCTTATTTACTTTCACATTTTGAAATGTCTTCTCCATCGTTAATCGCGCCATCAGATAACTTATCGTTGATTCAGCACCCTGATTCAGATTAACGTTTTCCGCTTCCAATCCGTCGTAACAACCTCCGGTACACGGATTGTATATTATCTGATTCAGATGATTCGCTCCAAGAAACCAGTTGAATGAAGTCAGCATCTTATTCAAATAACCCTCTTCATTTGTTACTTCGTAAAATTTAGCGAGCGCGATAATTGTATAGGCCACATCAATTGGCTGCTCACCACCCGGTGAGGTATGTTCAGCTTCCTCGCCTTTGTGTAACCAGTTTTTATTTGATATCACCTTGATTTTATCCTGGCGGAAAGTTTTTGACAATAAAAAATCAAAAGAGGATTTTGCAATTTCCTTATAAACGGGTTCACCTGTGGAAATCCAGGCACATAACAAAGCTTCCGGCAAAGTGCTGTTGGCGTAGGTCAGGTAACTTTCAAACCATTCCCATTCCACGTCAACTTCATGTCGGTACATTTGTACCAGACGGTTCGCCAATTCTTTTATTAACCATTGCTGCTCAATTGATTTTGTTACCGTAAAACTATAGTACAGGCCTTTTATCACAAAAGCCATTGCTCGAGTAGAATGAATCTTACTGACATTTAACAATGCTGCATTCATAATTTTCCCGGCAGCTGAAGAGATGCTTTCCGGAAGGATTTCTGTCAATGAAACAACAAAGCCAAGTGCCCAAATCGCACGGCCATTTGAATCCGCGAGATTGGTAGAGTTATTTTGCCCGGTAAATTCTACTTCTTCATTTACATAATTCAGGAAATATCCTTCCGGCTGAAAACAGTATTCAATAAAATTGAGATATACTTGAATCAAATCAAGATCTGATGCATCCCTTGTCAGTTCGTAATGCTGGCAAAGTGCAATGAGGGCCCTCGCATTATCATCAAGAGTATAACCGGAATCAATATCAGGATGATTGGTTTTAGAGAACTGAATCATACCGAATGATGTCGTCAGCTTTTTTACATGATCAAGGTTAATTGCCGGGAAATCATATTTCAGAGATAATTCCAGTTCACTCTTTTTCTGAATCAGTTGCGCATGCGCGATAGCTGTATTTTCCCAGGCTGTAGAAGCCATTCTGTGCAAGCCATTGGATCCAATATTGACCCTCCGCTCATCATCATTCAAGAGGCTTCGCACAGCATCGCTCAATTGATTTGCGTTTTCAAAATCTATTATAATCCCTGCATCACTACGCAAAACCTCCTGCGCGTGAGGAATGGGTGTTGAAATAACCGGACAACCGCAACTGATCGCATATGAAAATGTCCCACTGACAGCCTGGTTTGGATCCTTTGAAGTAAACAGATAAATGTCCGAGAGCTGCAGATAATCCAGCAATTCCGGGAGCGGTAAAAATTTGTTGATGAAAAGCACATACGGTTCCATTTTCAGTGAAACCACTTTCTCCTCCAGCATTTTCCTGTATTTTTCCCCTTCCTGTTTAACTACAGATGGATGAGTCTTCCCGATAATTAAAAATTTTACATTCGGATGCATTTTTACAATTTCAGGCAAAGCCTGCAGAGTTGTTTCAATACTTTTTCCTGAACTCAATAAACCAAATGTGGAGAGTACCTGCTTGCCGCTTAGATTGTATTTCTCTTTCAATACATTTTTATCGGCATGTTGCACCAGATGTGTCCCGTGCGGAATCACAGTAATTTTTTTTGCAGGAATGGCATACTCGCAAATCAGAATATTGGCTGACGAATTTGTCATGACAACCACGGAGGTTGCAAGCGATGCAATTTGTTTTACATTCTCCTTCAACATATCGTCAGGATTTGGAAGCACCGTGTGAAATACAATTACTACCGGTTTCTTTAAATCGAAAAGTAATTGCCTGAACTCCTTTTCTTTTTTTGCGTAAAATCCAAATTCATGTTGAATAAAAATCATTTGAATGTTCTCGTCCGCATTGATGGATTCCGCCAAACGGGGAAATGCACTCGGGTGGTCTGTATTCAGGATGTATTTAATATCTTCAGAATACGAATGCCTTTCAGAGCTTGATTCAAGAGGGCAGACTTTTATTGTAAATGATCGGCTGAATTTATTCCGTATTGCATTGATCAAATCCTGTGAATACGTAGCGATACCGCATTCGCGCGGCGGAAATGAACTGATGAATAACAATTCCGGCAATTTTGTTTTCCCAACAGGTATCACTTTACCTGTTCTGTTTACGAAAAGAGAAGGTTGACCCTCGATCGCCGGAAGTTTCTTATCAACAACAAATTCAAGCATCATTTTTTTTCTTATTAAGTAAAAGTTCCTTTATCAGTCCTGACACACTCACAGAGGCGCATGCGATTTGCTCGTCAGCTGCACCGTAATAAATATAAAGCGTATCCTGGTTTACAATTGCACCGGTTGGAAAACATACATTGTTCACTTCTCCTTTTAATTCCCAGTCGTATTCCGGCTTAAACAACGCATATGGAAGTCGTGCGATTTCCTTTTGTGGATTATTTAAATCCAGCAATGCGGCACATGCTGAATAAACATAACCACTAACTGTGTCATGAACACCATGATATATCAGCAACCATCCTTCATTTGTTTCAATAGGCGGACAACCTCCTCCTATATAGCTCACTTCATGTTTGTATTTTGGAGAAAGTAAAATGAACTCATTCATCCGAAGAAAATAATTTTGCCAGAATTCAGGTGTCAGCTCATTTAAATCATGCACGCAGGTAATTTGAATATCAGGACGAATTCGATGCAGAAAATACAATTTACCATTGATCCTTCGTGGAAAAAATATCACATTTTTGTCCCATAAATATGTAATAACGCCCTCCTTTCCATGAACTCGCAGATGTTCATTGAAACGAAGATATTTTTCGTTGATACTTCCTTTTGCCTCCGCAAGATGACTGAATTCAGAATAGGTCAATCTTGGAACGATGATTCCTTTCTTTTCAAAATTAATCAGGTCCTTTGATGTTGCCAGTGCTCCCAATGCATTGACACCATCATAAGCGGTATAGGTTAAGTAAAACAAATCATCAATCTTGACAATCCTTGGATCTTCCAATCCCTGAGACTCATAATCATTTTGAGGGAAAAGAACAGGCATATCATACCTCTCTTTTATGTTCATTGGACTATCCAGTTGGCAATATCCGATACTGGAATAATTACCTTTTCTTACTGCTCTGTAAAACAAATGAATCAATTCTTTCTCCTGGATTACTGCAGGATTCAGTACGCCTTCATTTTCAAAACCAAATTTTGTCTTCTTAAGCAGAACGCCTTCCTTCTTAACTTCTATCATGATTTTCCAAATTCAGTTCCAAAAATGTGCAGCTGAAAATTTCAGCCATATCCCCCCGGATCAAAACTCCGGATATGCAGAATCAGTTAAAGGTCATGATACTTTGGATACAAAACCTTACACTTCCGGGAGCAAAATTTACATGATTCACACATTTTGCATTTAGTTCTCTCAAACATTCATGCAAAGAATTGAAGGATTATAAACAATTGTATCAAATTTTCCGACACATGTCCCTTGCTGCTTGTATTTCACGGTATCTGCGATTTTACAGCGCTTACAGTTTTACTGAGCCAGATAACCTCCATCGATTTCCATTGCTGATCCGGTCATGAATGAACTTTCATCGGAGGCAAGAAATAAAAATCCGTTAGCGATCTCTTCTGATTTTCCAAAACGTTTCATCGGATGAAGGTCAATGATCATTTGTTTCACTTCAGCATGATCACTTATGCCACCCTTCACCAGAAGTGGAGTGTCGATGAAACCAGGACAGATGGCGTTAATACGAATACCGGATTGCCCGTATTCAATTGCAGCGGTTTGTGTTAGTCCGATGACTCCGTGTTTCGCGGCAACATAATGAGCGGAACTCGCAAAGCCTACCTGCCCAAGAATAGATGACATATTGATAATTGAGCCTGATTTTTGTTTTGACATTTGTGCAAGCTCATGTCTCATGGAATTAAAAACACCATTGAGATTTACGCCAATCACTTTCAACCAGGATGCTTCGCTCATCTCTCCGATTTTATTCGGCTCACCGCCAATACCGGCATTGTTAAGCGCGACATCAAGGCCTCCAAACGTAGCTACCGTTTTTTCAATAGCTGTTCCCACTTGTGCGAAGACAGAAACATCACATTCGATAAAAATCGCTTTGGGATTAACTTTACGAATTTCCTCCATTGATAAATCACCACCGGATGATTTCATATCTGCAATTGCAAGATTCGCGCCTTCGCTGGCGGCAAGAATTGCACATGCTTTTCCGATACCGGATAATCCACCTGTAATAAATACAGTTTTGTTGTCAAGCCTTTTCATAATCTCAGTTGTTTTTACAAAGTACATTTCATAAAACGAAAACGCCAAAACAACATCTTAAAATGCAAATGCTATCAATTGGAATTGATAAAATTGGCGTGCATCACTGGTTCATTCTAAAAAACCAGTAATCAACCAATGTTATTTTTCACTTCCTTTTTAATGGTGTCCCTGACATCTTCGTATTTCCCATTTGCCTTTGCAACCAGGTGATCTGTTGTACGAATAGTCTGGTCAACCTTTTCGCTTACTTTTTCAAGGAAATCATCAAATCTTTCCTCCATTGAATCCAACACATCTTCTCCCTTGTGTACAATTCTTCTCCTTGTTCGCGTACCTTTATCAGGAGCGAAAAGAATTCCTAACATTGCACCAGTGGCAAGTCCTGCCAACACTCCTAAAAATACTTTGCCCGTTTTCATAATAGATTTTGTTATAGGTTTTATTTTTCACTTTCAATCTCCTTTTTTCTTGAAAGCTTGTATAATAGCACGATAGAAATAAGCACAATCAGTATTTGAATTACATCAAATGGGTTGAATGCAATAAATCCAATGGTGGCAATTCCAACTTGAATAATTCCGATTGCGAGGAGCATGTTTCCCATCTGAGTATACTTTATAAACAAATACTAAATTTTCATTTTCTTGATTTAGTTTGAGGCGTTTTTGCTTCCGGAGTTTTGGTTTCGCGCAGATGTTCCCTTTCCTGAAGCTCTTTTTGAATGTCTTCTTTTGGAGCCTTTTCCTTTTCAGCGACAAGAGGTTTCACGGATGGAACGATTGTTTTCCCGGGAACAACTGATTTAATTGTTTCCTCATTTTTGTTTTTTACAGCCGGAATGGTACTGCTTTTCACGTTTTTTTGGTTGGTTTTCATGGCTGAATTATTAATGATGAACTACTTCTTTATTGATCAAAGTTCCGATTTACCATGCGTTATCACATTACACAATTCAGTCTAAGAGTTACATCATTCACACATTTTTTATTGTACTTATCTGATTTTACTATGCATGATGAGGGGAAATATATATCTTTGAAATACATAGTTCCATTCGTATGATCTACAGACTTCTTCTTCTGTGCTTGCTTTCAATCAGCTTACAATCCCGGGCTCAAACCGTTAGAAAAGTATTGGTAGAAGAATTTACCGGCGCCTGGTGTGGCGGCTGTCCGGATGCAGCCGTAAGAATCGAAAACCTGGAGGCGCTTCATCCCTTAAACACAATTGCACTATCATGGCACGAATGGGATGATCTTGAAATCACGGAATGGCCCGCTGTCCGCGATATGTTTGGAGTTGTAAGTTATCCTGCCGGCGCGGTGGATCGTTACAAATATCCCGGCAATGCCCACATTCATGTTTCCCATCTTACTTTTAATTCGCACTACAATGACCGGATGAATGTCGCGGCTATAGCAAGTATTTCATTACGTGATCCTTATTTTGACGGACAACAATATCATTTCAGTGTGGATATGAATTTCGACAGCGCGCCGATTTTGGGTGTACCGATAAAAATGAATGTATATATCACTGAAGATAGTATCCCGGCTACAGGCTCTTTGGAACAAACAAACTATCTGACCACGATCCAGAACGGAGCCAACCCTTTGGTAAACTGGTTCCATAATAAAACTGTCAGACGCGGATTAGCAGGTTCCTGGGGAATGGTCGGACCGCTTCCTCCGCAAGTAACACCTGGCGCAACCTATACACAAAACCTGAGTTTCATCCCTGATTCATCGTGGAATATTGCCAATCTAAATCTTGTCGCCTACCTCGCTTATGATGGAGATACATCATTAAATCAAAAACAAGTTATCAATGCAGAAACAGTTCGTTTAATGGATTGGTTGAATACTACTGGTCTTCCGAGATTACAAACAAGACAAATCGAACTCAAAGTATTCCCAAATCCTGCAAAATTGCAGGACAAGATTCGAATTGCCATAAATGCTCCGGAAAATGGTCGTTTAAAAATTGAAGTTCTCAACAGCCAGGGTATCTGTGTTTCTAATCCATACAGTAGCAATGAGATCGCGGGTCTCCATACATTTGAGTGGTCTTTCCTGGAAGCTAAACAACCTCTTTCACCGGGTTTGTACTATATACGGGTTACCGGAGAAAACGGGCATTCTCAATCTGCAGCCCTTTCGCTAATACACTAATTAGTGCCCTTGATGTTTTTTTCGATTATCACATAGGGAAGGAACGCTCCTTCTTGACTCATATGTTTTCGGTCAATAAATCGTTTTGAGCCACGAAGATTTAATCACTTGTCTTTTTTTTCAAAACCGAAAACAGAATACTCGTTATCAGAATGAGAGAGATAATGATCAGCGAATAGGAAATCGGTATTTTATAAAGATCCACCAGCATCATTTTAATACCGACAAAAACCAAAATTGCCGCCAGTCCGAAATGCAGGTATCGGAACAAATGGATGATGCCTGCCAAAGCGAAATACAATGAACGAAGACCAAGGATCGCAAAAACATTCGATGTATATACAATAAAAGTATCATCCGTAATGGCAAGAATTGCAGGAATGCTGTCAACAGCAAAAATCAAGTCGGTTGTCTCAATAAGAATCAGTACGATCATCAACGGTGTTGCAACCCATCGCGCATTTCTTTTTACAAAAAACCTGTCACCTTCATAATTTTCAGTGACGGGAATAAACTTCCTGAACAACCTCACAACAGGGTTCTTGTCCAGATCAGGCTTTTTATCTTTGTCTGTAAAAGCCATTTTCAATCCCGTACCAATCAGGAATGCACCGAATACGTAAATGATCCAATGAAATTTTGTAATCAAAGCGACACCTGCAAAAATAAATACGGCACGCATGAGCAAAGCTCCCAATACACCCCAAAACAATACCCGATGTTTATGGATTTCAGGAACCTTAAAAAAAGAAAAGATCAATACGAATACAAATATATTATCAATACTCAGAGCCTTCTCTATCAGATACCCGGTAAAGAACTCCACTCCTTTCTGTGGTCCCATATAGTGATAAACCCCTGCATTAAAAATTAATGCAAGGGTAATCCAAAGGAGACTCCAGGCAATCGCTTCCTTCACCGTAACCTGATGTGCCTTTCTATGAAAAACACCCAGGTCCAATGCAAGCATGAACAAGACAAAGAGATTGAACCCTACCCAAAGCAAAACCTGATTTTCCATGATCAACATTTAAAAATCGAACAAGTCTCCTAAAATGTTCTTTCGTTTGCGAAATTTAGGGTTTTTTTCCTCCGATCGATAAGCATCATCATCAAAAGAATCTCTCTTTCTATCAGTACTAAAAGATGTTGATCGCTCCAGTAGCTTATCAAGCTCTCCACGATCCAGCCATACGCCTCTGCAGGAAGGACAATAATCAATTTCGATGCCCATTCTTTCTGAGATGGCCAATTGTTGTTTGCAATTCGGACAGTTCATGAGTTCTATTAATTATATAAGTTCACAACTCCAGTTTCGAGATCATACATTCCGCCTACAATCATGATTTCTCCTTTTTCTTCCATGGCTTTCAAAATCGGGCTGCGTTGACGGATGTCGCTGATGGTTTGTAACACATTTTGTTTTGATACAGCCTCAACAAATTCATGGTTCTTAGAGTTTCGTTCACCAGGAATATTTTTTACAATTTCTGCTGAAGGCTTGATCTGATCAATCACGTTGCTGAGGTTTCCCATTTGAACATTGTCACAAGCCCCTTTCACAGCACCGCAATTCGTGTGTCCTAATACAACAATCAGCTTGGCTCCGGCGACCTTACAGGCAAACTCCATACTCCCAAGGATATCTGTGTTTTCGAAATTCCCCGCAATACGGGCATTAAACACATCCCCAAGACCCTGATCAAAAATCAATTCAGAAGATGTTCTGGAATCAAGACAACTGAGTATTACTGAATGAGGGTATTGGCCCTTTGCTGAACTTTTCACTAATTCGGGATAATCCCGTTTCAACATTCTATTTTCGACAAACCGGCGATTTCCATCCTTTAATTTCTCAAGCGCCTGACCCGGCTGGAGCGCGGCCTGAGCTTCTTTCGAAATAGTTTTGGAGGTAGATTCTTCCCCTGTTCTGAAAGACATGAAGGAAAGCACACACAATACAATCAAAGAGGATTTAAGGATTATAGTTTTCATAATTTATTATTTTATTAGAGTGTCATTTTAAGGTTTGACTGAGTAGATGATCTGAACTTATATTGATTGATAAAATAAATTCGTGAGATGATGATAAATACTAATACCGACGATGATATTGAAGGGGAATGTAATTCCCAAAGCGGCTGTCAGATAATAAGTGGGATTGGCAGCCGGAACAGCCATTTTCATAGCGGCCGGTCTTATACAATTCTATTCCTCCCTTGATCCCAATGGAGAGCAAAAGGTAAATACTGAGAATATTGTAAAACGAATCCGGAATTTTTAAATCTGATTTTGATATTCCTACAATTACGCCAAGAATAAAAAACAGAACAACCGGATCGAAAGATGACATATTGAGGTTTCTTTGTATTAAAACCCTGCCGGTTACAACCGGCAGGGTGCAGGGTAATTGCGTTAGAAATTAGATTTTCAGGCAAGCTGAGACTCCCTGGAAACTTCTTCCTTCCGAATTTCACTCAACTTCGGGAGAAACACATACAGTATCCCTTGCTGAACCGACCAGGACAGTTGACCATGATTTGTATTTTCAGGAAGTTCAAAACGACGAAGAAATTTATTCCTGAATGGAACTTCGATACGCCGATACTTCATTTCCTTAATGTATAAATTCAAGGATCGCTTTCCCCTTATTTCCAATTTTCCTTCCTGCGAATGAATGGAGACATCTTCATTTTTATATCCCGGAATTTCGAGACTGAGTTCAATATGATTTTCTGTCTCCACAATATTCGCGCGTGGGAAATACACAGAATCTTCCATGAAATTTTCGGGCAAAGCATTCTCCGTTTGTGGTTGAATTCCCTTCTCTGTCTTCCGTACGGTAATAAATAAAAATCCATTTTCAAGATCGATCTGGAGATCCTTTTTTGAAATCGGAATTTTCAAATCGTAGACCCAATGAAAATTGGCAATTCTTTCCACACTCAGGTGAAGTCGGGAACGCGAGGAATAATTTTCATTTCGACTACCTGAAATGAAAATTCTGCTTTGGATAAAATGGACAGAAATATCTTCCGGCTTGTAACCGGGAACCTCCAGTACCAGCTCTATCAAGTCATTTGTTTCAGCCACATTGGCAAGTGGAAATCCGGTGAGTTTATTATATCTTTCTTTTTTATTCATCAGGCCTTCTGTGGCGCTGATAGGATTATTTGTTTTCATCGTTTTCAGGATTTATTAATGCTTCAGTTTCCCTGTTGCCGGACGTATTCATTTTAAATACGTGCACAAAGGACGAGCAAACTCCTTAAAATGGAATTAAAGGGAGATTAAAAAAGGATTAAAATTGAACGAAAAAACCCTAAGGATTAAATCTACTATAGCAATGCAGGAAATGTAAGCAATACACGGGTTCCTTTGTCTATTTCCGATTCAACAGAAATTTTACCGTGATGCAGCTCTACAATCTTCTTAGCCAAAGCGAGACCCAGACCATGGCCCTGAATGTGTTTCACATTGCCGGCCCGTAAAAGTGGTGTAAATAATTTGTCCATATAATCGGCAGGAATTCCGATTCCGTGATCCAGGATACGGATAATTATATTTTGATTTTCAAAAGTAAGAATCACATCCGCAGTCTTATCCGGTGAATATTTACAGGCATTATCCATCAGATTGCGCAATGTGGATTTCAGCAAATGTTCCTTCCCGTGTAACATTAGCAACCGCTCGTTGTCCGGCAATTCTCCAATGTGGATGTTGATTTTATATTCCGGCTTTTTCTTTAACAACTCCCCTCTTGACTGCATGAGCAATTCATCCAGGCGTACTTCTGAAAATTTCATGAGTGAAACATCCCGACTGGCAAGCGTCAGATCAAAGAGACCCTCTGAAAGTTGGTTCATCTCCCGGATATCATCCAGTATCGATTGCATAACAAGTTTGTATTCCTCCACACTTCTTGTATTCATCAAGGTAACTTCCAGCTGGGCGGTTATGGCACTTAGAGGAGTACGTAATTCATGTGAAGCATTGGCGACAAAATTTCGTTGAAGCGCAAAACTGGTTTCCAACCTCTCCAATAATCGATTGAATGTGATGGAAAGATGAGCCAATTCATCTTCGCCATTCGCAATGTCGAGTCGCTTGTGAAGATTTGTAGCGGAAATCGCCTCCACTTCATTTACAATTTTTTCCACCGGGCCAAGAGCGGCGGCAGAAAAATATTTCCCTGAGAAATAAACAATACCAAGGCTCAGAATAAATCCTGAAATGAGAAATATTTTCAGAAGATTAAGCTCAACCAAATAATTGTTCTTCGAGGCAACTATTACAATATAGGAACCTCCTGCAGGAGAATAAGAAAATTTATGCAATAGATAATCATCAGCCAGGGGAACATACGAAGGTCCATCCGGTAATTGTTCCGGAGATCTGATCCAATTAAGCAATTGAGCATTATCAAAACTGTTGAATAACTCTTCTCCCGATTCCGTTGAAATAAAAATCTGCTCTCCCAACATTTCATTGATTTTTTGATTGCCGAGAGATTCAATCAAAACTAAATTAAGGCCATCGTTTTTAAGAAGCAAACCGGCCGTAAATTCCGCCTTCTTTTTTAACTCCATACTGAATTCCTTTTTCAGAAAAAAGGCGGATAGAAAATAAATCGAAAAACAAAAAAGCAGAAGGATGGCCCCAACCAGGATTGAAAACTGAAGAGTAAGTTGATTTTTTATTTGCATGCAAAAATTCTTTCTCAATATGAAATTGAATGTTCAACGAAATTCCAGCGGAAAAAGTGAATCATTATTTTCAAGATCAACTATTCTTCTTTCATGATATATCCAACTCCGATTTGGGTATGAATCAGTTTCTTGTTGAAATTTTTATCAATTTTTTTTCGAAGAAAATTGACATATACATCAATGACATTTGTTCCAGTGTCAAAAGAAATATCCCATATTTTCTCTGCAAGTTCTACCCTGCTAATGACTCTCTTTTTATTCCGCATAAAATATTCAAGCAATGCAAATTCTTTGGCTGTGAGATCAATTTTTTTACCGCCACGTTTAGCCGCGTGCAAATTCAAATCAAGTTCAATGTCCGCGAAACGCAGTAGGTCAGATACTGTATTGTCAGCATTCACTCTTTTCAACAAGGCCTTTACCCTTGCTAATAATTCCAGAAATTCAAACGGCTTTAAGAGGTAATCATCCGCCCCGGCATCAAAACCCAGCAACTTATCCTCCGTGCTCCCCAGGGCAGTAAGCATTAGCACCGGAGAGTTTTTATTTTGCTGACGAAGTTCTTTGCAAATTTCTATTCCGTTTTTGTACGGTAGATTCACGTCCAGAATGTATAAACTATAATTCCCGGATTTTGCCATCCTTGAGCCAAGTTCTCCATCATAAGATACATCTGTTTCCAAACCATTCTCTTCCAGTCCCCTCTTAATAAAGGCTGCCAGTTTGGGTTCGTCTTCTATCAGTAGAATTTTACCGGGTATTGTATTCATTCATGTATGCGTCAAAAAATGGGGAGAATCTATTATTAATTATTGTAAAGGCGCCTTTTCTTATAAAGAATGGATTCTAAACAACTATCGGGTTCTTAATGTTTTGGTGTCCGAAATTAATACTCGGACAATATTCCATTAAAGTTAGCCGGAAATCCTTTTAAAAAATCACTCTCTTCAGAACATATATTCATTTAAGGTATTCGCCAATACTTCATCCGAAGAGGTTTTATTCGAAGCTCCGGATTTGGAAGCTTTACTTTATGTCAAAATTTCGAAAAAATCGAATGAAATACAATAAAATTTCCCTGTGAAATTATCAACATTGAAATTTTTCCCACCTTAATTTCATTACTTTCGTCCATTCTTAAAATAATCTTCCAAACATGTCGGCGAATTCAATCTTCCAATACTTCGTTCCAAAAGACAGAAAATTCTATCCGCTTTTTGAACAGGCTTCTGCCAATCTTGTTGCCATCTCCAAACTGTTGTATGAGGCACTCACCACCACTTCTCCTGAAAAGAGAACAGCTTTTATCCGTCAGATCGAAAAACTGGAACATACAGGTGATGAAATAACCCACCAGATCTTTAATGAAGTTGCACGTACTTTTATCACTCCTTTCGATCGTGAAGACATCCAGCATTTGGCATCCGGGCTTGATGACATCATTGATTATATCCATGGCTCAGCTAAGAGAATAGAACTCTACAAAGTAGAAACCATTCACCCTTCGATGATTAAGCTGAGTGAACTTATCCTTCAATGTGCCGAAGAACTGAACAGTGCCATCCAAAGCCTGCGCAGCATGAACAACATGATCAAAATTCGTGAAGCATTGGTAAGAGTCAACAGCATTGAGAATCATGCGGATGATATTTTCGATAATGCCGTAGCCAGATTATTTGAAGAAGAAAAGGATGCAATACAGATCATCAAAATCAAAGAGGTCTTATCAGCACTCGAAACAGCAACCGATATGTGTGAAGATGTTGCGAATGTCATCGAATCTGTAATTGTGAAACACGCTTAAAATATACTATTTTCTGATAATAAGCACATTATGCAACTTATTACACTTGTAATCATCCTGGCACTGGTCTTTGACTTCATCAATGGTTTTCATGATGCTGCCAATTCGATTGCAACAGTGGTGTCCACAAAAGTTCTTTCTCCCCTCACCGCTGTAATTTGGGCTGCAGCCTTTAACTTTCTGGCTTACTGGATCTTTGAGCTGAAAGTGGCGGACACAGTAGCAAAAACCGTGAACAAAGAAAACGTCACATTATTGGTCGTTTTATCCGGTGTCATCGCAGCCATCATCTGGAATCTGGCCACATGGTGGGGCGGTATTCCTTCCAGTTCTTCACACACCCTGATCGGTGGATTTGCAGGTGCAGGTATTGCCAATGCCGGATCTTTTTCCGCTGTTCAGTACGAAAAAGTAATGCCAACAATATATTTTATTGTTCTCGCTCCGGTTATTGGTTTGGTGATGTCTTATATTATTTCTGTAATAACAATTAATATTTGTAAACGCTTCAATCCTTCGAAAGTGGATGTGGTGTTCCGAAGGCTCCAGCTACTTTCATCAGCTGCCTATAGTCTTGGTCACGGTGGTAATGACGCCCAAAAAGTTATGGGTATCATCGCCGCTGCAATGGTGTCGCAGGGAGTTATTGGGGATATAAAGGAATTACCCGAATGGGTACCTCTTGCCTGCTATACCGCGATTGCAGCCGGAACGATGATCGGCGGATGGAAAATCGTTAAAACAATGGGGCAAAAAGTTACCAAACTGACTCCATTTGAGGGATTTAGTGCTGAAACCGCGGGAGCTCTGACACTTTTCGGTACGCAGCATTTCAAAATACCGGTGAGCACTACACATACTATTACCGGTGCTATCATCGGAGTTGGAGTAACAAAACGGGTGAGTGCTGTACGTTGGGGTGTTACAATCCAACTCATCTGGGCATGGGTACTCACGATTCCGGTATCTGCTCTGCTGGCAGCCGGGATTTTCTACCTTCTGCGCATGTTCATGCATTAATTTTTGTCCTCCGAATGCAAATTCATAGTTTGAAAACGGAAACAATCAATATCAATAAAACGACATTTTAAACTCTTTCTTCCTTTTTCGAATAAATACTGCGGGAAATGAATATGAAAAGAGTAAAAATGATAGTATTTAATGAAAAATTGGAGTCATGAGTCTTTAAACCAGTGACTCTGAATAAGCTCCGAAAAGGCTAAAATCTCCATTTTGATTTTAAGTCGAATAAATTTTACTTTGCACAACATTTAATCTAAATCACCTAAAAGGACACAAACATGTCAGACATTGCATCAAAAGTGAAAGCCATCATCATCGACAAACTTGGTGTTGACGAAAAAGAAGTGACGACAGAAGCCAGCTTTACCAACGATTTGGGTGCTGATTCCCTTGACACCGTTGAGTTGATCATGGAATTCGAAAAAGAATTCAATATCGCTATTCCGGACGATCAGGCTGAAAAGATTTCTACAGTCGGCCAGGCGATCGATTATATCGAGAAGAACGCTAAATAATTTTCCATTTTCCCAACCAGATCCTTTAGCTGATTTTCAGCTCCCGGATCTGGTTGGTCTTTCATTAGGGTTACGAAGCGCCCTTTGTTTGATTCATCTCAAATTTTTATACCGGAATGCAACTGAAACGAGTCGTAGTTACAGGCCTTGGCGCACTTACTCCCCTTGGCAACTCCGTTGAATCGTATTGGAACGGACTCATTAACGGAGTCAGTGGCGCTGGTATGATTACCAAATTTGACGCTTCGAAATTCAAAACCCGTTTTGCCTGCGAAGTAAAAGGTTTTGACATCAACGACTATTTTGAGCGTAAAGAAGGCCGTAAGCTTGATGGATTTTCCCACTATGCACTGGTAGTTGCCGAACAGGCAATTGTCGATAGTGGTATTAACCTTGAAACGGTCAATCACGACAGAGTCGGAGTTATCTGGGGTTCCGGCATTGGGGGTTTAAAAACTTTCCAGGATGAAGTTTCCGCATTCGCCAAAGGTGACGGTACTCCACGCTTCAATCCATTTTTCATTCCTAAGATGATCGCGGATATCGCATCCGGACACATCTCCATCAAATACGGTTTTCGCGGACCGAATTTCACCACTGTATCCGCCTGTGCTTCTTCAACGAATGCACTGATTGACGCGTTTACCTATATCCGTTTAGGAAAAGCCAATATCATTATTTCAGGAGGTTCGGAATCAACAGTGAATGAAACCTGTGTTGGCGGATTCAACGCTTTGCAAGCTCTTTCACAACGGAACGATGACCCGACTACCGCTTCACGTCCTTTCGATCTTGATCGGGATGGTTTTGTGATGGGAGAAGGTGCCGGTTGCCTTGTTCTTGAAGAACTGGAACATGCAAAAGCAAGAGGTGCAAAAATCTATGCTGAATTAGTCGGTGGCGGTATGTCTGCCGATGCATATCACATGACGGCTCCGCATCCGGAAGGACTTGGTGCCGCGAATGTCATGAATGCTGCCCTTGAAGATGCAGGTATGTCGACCAAGGATATCGATTATGTCAACGTCCACGGAACCTCCACTCCAATTGGTGATCCTCAGGAAATAAAAGCAATCCAAACAGTTTTTGGTGAAGATGCCTATCGTATGAATATCAGTAGTACGAAATCAATGACCGGTCACCTGCTTGGTGCTGCAGGAGCAATCGAAGCCATTGCAAGTATTATGGCCGTTGTACATGGAATCATTCCTCCTACGATCAATCACTTCACCGACGATCCCGCGTTTGATCCGAAACTGAACCTGACCTTTAACAAAGCGCAGCACCGGACTGTTCGTGCAGCCCTGAGCAATACATTTGGTTTCGGCGGTCACAATGCTTCCGTTATCTTTCGCAAGTATTCCTGATCTCCCGGATTCAAACCGGCAGCCTGAATCCTAAAATTTCAGCGCTTGATTTTCACTTCTTACATCCGCAACCTCTTTTCCAAAGACAAGAAATTTGCCTCTTCTCTACGCAATCTCCTGGGTTTTTATCCGGGAAACACTGCCGTTTATCACCTTGCTTTTCGTCATCGCTCTACAGCCGAAGAACATCCCAGCGGAATAAAACTCAGTAACGAACGACTTGAATATTTAGGGGACGCAGTGCTGGGCGCTGTCATTGCTGAAATGCTCTTTAAAAAATTTCCATTTAAAGAAGAAGGCTTCCTCACAGAAATGAGAAGCCGTATCGTGAATCGTGAACATCTCAACCGCCTGGCGATGAAACTCGGTATCGACCACTTCATGACCGGCAACATTGATCCGGGCGCGAAAAACCGTTCCGCATATGGCGACGCGTTTGAGGCACTTATCGGCGCGGTGTATATCGACCAGGGTTATGATGTTACACGTAAATTGATTCTGAAAAGAATTGTCAAGCACCACATCGATTTGGATGAGATCGAACAACTCGACGCTAACTTTAAAAGCAAACTGATCAACTGGGCTCAACGCGAACGCAAAGCTGTTGAATTTGAATTACTGGAAGAAGTGGAAAACGGCGGAAAACGCCTGCTCCGTGTACGGTTGATGATCGATGGACAGGAACTCTCGCGCGGGGAGGATTATTCCAAAAAACGCGCTGAACAAATTGCCGCGGAGAAAGCCTGCACCAGCCTTGGGCTGTCCTGATTTCCTCCGCATTTCGCTGAAAAAGCAATTCCCGATTGAAAATGCTTAATGCTTTTGCTTTTCTGATCATTTTTGCATTTCAATTGTTATTTTCACAGGCGGAAAGCAATGGCAAAGACAATTATAAAACTTAAAGAAGAAGATAATTTTGATTTTCTTCTGATTGGTATCATTTGCCAACAAAAAGATTACAGACTTTGCAGGGAACTAAATTTGAAACTTGACATTCGTTTACAACGGGAAGAAGACTACAAAGTCTTCAACGGTAAAAGAATGGAAGATCAGGAATTTTCATTTTTTAAATACATCACACCTGAAGAGGATGAATATTATCTTGTCGCCAACAGGTCTTCAAAAGGCTTGTTGATTCCGGAACAAAAACAAATTGACTATTTTGTAATTGTAAGAAAAGGAATGTCCCGAATTGAAGAACCATTGATTCTTGCCGCGTTAAAAGAAATTCGAATGGTTCTTGGTGTTTACAAACTCGAAGCCAAAAATTTAAAATCAAAAGAAAATCTGGTTTTTTAATCCATCATCAGAACATTCGAAAACATTTTTACTCCTGCGAAATAATAATGATGTTTTCAATATCACTCCCAACAACTTTATGATCCCCTTTAACAAAACGAAAATTGTCGCGACTATCGGCCCCGCCTCTTCTTCCCCGGAAATGCTGAAACAATTGATGGAAGCCGGAGTGGATGTGTGCCGGCTGAATCTGTCTCATGGCGATTATTCCGTGCATCGAAAAGTTATCGAAGATATCCGTTCCATCAGTCGGGAATTGAATGCCAACATTTCTATCCTGGTCGATTTACAAGGGCCGAAACTCCGCATTGGAGAAGTGGAAAACAATGAAATGGTTCTCGAAGCAGGACAGGAGATTGTATTTACATCTCATGAATGTATCGGCAAAAACGGGAAACTGTATATGAATTATCAGCAGTTTCCGCAGGATGTGGCAATAGGAGATCTTGTACTCATTGATGATGGTAAAATTCAGTTGCGGGTAATCAGCACAAACCGTTTGGATGAAGTGCATGCTATCGCGGAAAGCCGCGGAAAAATTTCTTCCCGCAAAGGTGTCAACCTCCCTAGAACAAAAATTTCACTTCCCAGTCTGACAGCCAAAGATCTTGACGATCTGAGTTTTGCACTGGAGCAAAATGTTGACTGGATAGGACTTTCTTTTGTTCGGACTGCAAAGGACATAGTGGATCTCAAAGCGATGATCAAAAGAGCAGGAAAAAAAATTCGTGTTATCGCGAAGATTGAAAAACCGGAAGCCCTCAATGAAATTGATTTTATCATCCGTGAAACCGATGCATTAATGGTTGCACGCGGAGACCTTGGAGTCGAACTTCCGATGCAGGAGGTCCCCATCATCCAGAAGATGCTTGTGAACAAATGTATTCAGGCCGCCAAGCCGGTAATCATTGCAACACAGATGATGGAAACCATGATCACCAATTATGCTCCCACCCGTGCGGAAGTCAATGATGTCGCGAACTCAGTGATGGATGGCGCCGATGCCGTGATGCTGAGTGGAGAAACCTCCGTTGGACAATATCCTGTCAAAGTGGTGGAGTACATGCGAAACATCATTTCAACAGTGGAAGCAAAAGCTTACCACTACAACCGAGATATTAAACCCGATATCACCAGCAGTACTTTCATTTCCGATTCCGCGTGTTACAATGCATGTGTGATGGCTTCACAGGTGGCAGCAAAAGCGATTGTAGGAATGACCCGTTCCGGATATACCGCTTACAAAGTAGCCGCTCAACGACCTCTTGCAGATATCCTTATCTTTACAGACGTTCCGTCATTGCTCAATGTGCTGAGTCTTGTGTGGGGAGTTCGCGGATTCTACTATGATCATCGGGTATCAACTGATGAGACCATTGATGAGTTGCAACAGATTCTGAAAGATAAAGGCTATGTCACGAAGGGTGAAATAATTATTAACCTCGCAAGCATTCCTCTTTCCGAACAAGGCCGTACAAACATGATTAAACTCGGTCGGGTTAAATAATCTGGAAATAGTTGTTGTTATCTTGACCCGTTAATCAAAGTATCACTAACAACTAACAACTAAAATCTAAAATCTAAAATCTAAAATCCATAATCCATAATGTCCTTCAACCTCCCACTTCTGAAAGAAATCTGTGAAACAGCCGGTGCGCCGGGTTTCGAGAATCGGATTCGTGAAATCGTTTTGCGCGAAATCAAACCACTTGCAGATGAAGTTCACATTGACAAAATGGGCAACGTTACAGCCATCAAGAAAGGGAAAAATGATAAGCGGATAATGGTAGCGGCGCATATGGATGAAATTGGCTTCATGGTTACTCATATCGATGACAACGGATTCTTGCGCTTTCATACACTTGGAGGATTTGACCCCAAAACACTGACCGCACAACGTGTGATCGTACATGGCCGTAAAGATCTGGTCGGAGTCATGGGAAGTAAACCCATTCATATCATGACCGCGGAAGAGCGAAATAAATCAGCACAGATCACAGATTTCTTTATTGATCTGGGGATGTCAAAAAAAGAAGTAGAGAAATTTGTTCGTGTAGGTGACCCTATCACACGCGAACGCCAGTTGATTGAAATGGGCAATTGTGTCAACTGCAAATCCATAGATAACAGAGTATCTGTTTTTATTTTAATTGAAACATTTCGCAAATTGAAACAGGTTCCTTTTGATGTTTATGGTGTCTTTACCGTACAGGAAGAAGTAGGAATCCGTGGGGCGAATGTAGCGGCACACCACATTGAACCTGATTTCGGAATTGGGCTGGATACGACAATCGCCTATGATGTACCCGGGTCACAGCCGCATGAAAGAGTAACCGCATTGGGCAAAGGAGCTGCTATTAAAATCATGGACTCTTCCACTATTTGCGATGCAAGAATGGTTGAATTCATGAAAAAATCAGCGGATAAACACAAAATCAAATGGCAGCCTGAAATTCTGCAAGCCGGCGGAACAGATACTGCCGGAATCCAGCGAATGGGAAAAACAGGAGCTATTGCCGGAGCAATATCAATTCCAACCCGTCACATTCACCAGGTGATTGAAATGGCCGATAAAACGGATATCTCCTCCTGCATTGAATTGCTGGTCGTTTGTCTGAAAGAAATGGATAAACATACCTGGGATTTCAAAAATTAATAACACCCCAAAAAACCCTTCCCCTCTTCATTCACGGAATAAAATTTTTTTAATTCCGGATGATTTATATATTTGACCTTGAGATTACTGGGCTAGTATAAAATCTCATGCTGTTAAGGCAATTTGAATTGCTTGTTCAATTGAACAAAATGCATTGTTGGTTCTCTTTTAAAAAATAATTCCTGAATCTGATTCAGAGTCCAAAGACCATAATGTGAATTGCTATTGAAGGCAACGTTGCTTATTCAGTCAATGTCATTCAAATTAAATGTCCATCATGCGATCATTGTCCTCTTACATACAACATTCCATAGTTTTGTATGATTTGTCAAAAGATGGAATCATGGTAACCGGCCTTGACGGTAAAATTTTATATACCAATCCGGCAATTCGTGAGCTTTTTGGATATTCTATCGAACAGGTTAATGGAAAATTTTGTACGGAACTCCGCCACGACCCAAATTTCCGCTTTGATAAATTGTTAAGCGAACTTTCCGCGCAAGAGAACATTATTCGGGTAATCAGTTGCACCGGTAACAATGATAAGAACTTTACGGTTACCGTAAATTACACTTTGCTTCACAACCTCAACAATGAACCCATTGGAGTACTTTTTGTATTCAAGGAAAAAATTGATCTGGCAGAAGAGCGCATGCAACATTTTCACAATCAGATTAATTTATTGAAAGCTCTTGGTGACCGAACTGACGAATTAGTTACGGTTACCAATGTACAGGCAAGAACCACATTGTATGTATCGGATGCTCTTGAAAAAATAATCGGGTGGGATCCCCAAAAATTCATAGACAATGGTTGGGCTCTGGGGATTTCACTGACGCATCCCGAAGATGTAAAGAGACTCGTAGAAGAATTTCTGAAAGGCATTAGTCTGTGGAACAATGAGCCATTCATTCATGATCACAAACCGATTGTGTATGAATTCCGATGGAGACACCGTAATGGCAGCTGGCGCTGGTTACACGGTGAAAGTTACTTCCTGGAGCGCGATGAAAAAGACCAGGTATTATATACCATAGTCTTCACGCGTGATGTGACAGATGAAAAATCTGTAGACAAACAGTTGACAGAAAAGATTCTCAATCAATTGTTGAAACAAAACAATATTGATTCCTCTGCCGAATCTGAACAAATTCCTTCTTCAACTGTTTTTGGAATTAGTTTGTCACCACGTGAAATTCAATTGCTTCGTCATATCCGAATGGGTCATTCCGCAAAGGACATATCACGAATCCTGGGACTGCGCCTGAACACCATCAATTCTTATAAAAAAAATCTGTTTAAAAAACTGGACGCGAGAAATGCCGCGGATGCGATCAGGATCGCTACTGAATGGGGCCTGGAATAATTATTTTGTATGAAAAGTGTGCTCGATTTTATTAAACCATTACGGAGTGTATTTGATATAAATTCTGAGGGAATTTTAATTACAAATCTAAGCGGTAAAATCGCTTATTGTAACCCTATCCTCTCCAGGTTTCTAAAACAAGAAGTATCCTCCTTGAAGGGGCGAATGCTTACTTCTGTTTTTCCCGAGTTGAACTTTATCGAAATACATAAAAAAATCAGTCGCCGGCATTCATTCAAATGCACAATCACCGTTCTGACCGATAACAAGATCGATATCCCGGAAATTCCAGTTTCTGCATTTCATCTGGGTGATAATAATGATCCTGTGGGTGCTCAATTTATTTTTGAAAGTTTTGGTAAGCTAACCGATCAGGATAAATTCTCATCAAAAAATCAGTCCATTCTGAAAGTAATGGACAACCGACCGGATATCGGTTGGATCGTATCAGACATACAGACCGGCAAAAATCACTTCGCAAGTTCAGGCCTGGAAGAAATTACCGGGTGGACAAAAGAAGACTTTCTGAACGGAGGCTGGGCATTTGGTCTTGCCAATATACACAAGGAAGATCTGGGGAGTATCATGGAAATTTATCAGCAGAACATTGAAAAAAGAATCAACCAGCCATTTGTACACGATCACCTGAATTGGGAAACACATTTTCGATACAAAAGAAAAAATAAAGGCTACGTTAAAATCAAATGTATTACCGGTGTGTTGGAACGAGACGCAAATCAGCAAATTAAATTTCTGATCGTATCTTTTACTCCCCGCACAAAAAATACTGCCACCAACAAACTAATAACTGAAGAAGAAAATCAACACGATTCCATTCGCATTATTGATGGTAAACCCTATATCAATCTTGAGTTTTTACAAAACCTTCGTAAGAACAAATTGAATCATGACCATAAAGATGATATGCCGGATATCAGCGAAAGAGAAATGGAAGTTCTTTTATTGATGTCGGAAGGCTTGTCTTCCGAAAAAATCGCTTCAAAGCTCCATGTAAGTGCGCACACCATCAAAACCCATCGAAAAGCGCTAATGAAGAAACTGGACGCAAAAAATGCAGCTGAACTAATACGGAAGGCTGAAAAAATGGGCTTTTTTTGAAAAATACCTGATCACTACCCCAATAATAGGGTATTAATTACCCTATATGGGGTATTTCCCACTCTAATAAATAAGTCCACATTTGTGAGACTTTTCACACTAGCTCCAAATTATTCTAGCTTTTCTGAAGCCCGGGGGACGCAGCCTCCGGGCTTTATTTTTTTCAAGATATTGCCAATTAGTCCTTTAAAGGCCTTTATTGGGGAATAAATGAAGTTTCAGGCCCACCAACATGAATTATTGTCTTTAAAAAATACAAGAGTAGGAGCTCCTTTCCGTCATTCACCCAGATAAATCGACCTTTTGATATTGAATAATACCAGGTTTACCAATATTGATTGACCTCCTGCTTTCCTGAAGCTACTTTGCGTTCATAATCAACATCCCCATGACAGCAATCGAAATCCAAGACTTCATACATGTGTACAGCATGTTCTCTTTTCGAAATGGAACAAAAGAGCCGGGAATCATTATCAATAAATACAATCTGATACTTTCTGAAATTGAATATTACTTTATCCCTCAGTTACATATGCAGGCTTACAAGACTGCTTTTGAGAAATACGATAAAGAAACATGTGCACGCCTGAGCGTAAAAACCAATCTGGATGACATTCTGAATATTCGTCCGGTGTCCCTGAGCGATTATAAAATTATCATGCAATTGCTCGAAGAAAGAAATCAGCGACTCAACACGAACAAATAAAAATTGGCTATATTTTTATGAGGTGATAAATCCCCCACGGCTATGGGGGATTTTTTATTTACCATGTTTTTCTATCATTTTACCAAGTACGATTTTATAGTTTATTAACCTGCAGATAATGTGATTTTGAGTGTTTTTTTGTTACTTTGTTTCCCTGCTGGAAGCCAGCGTTTATAAGGCTTTCCGCGTTTTATCAACAGTGAAACACTTAACAACAAATACATGACAACACACTACAAACCATTCGCAAATCCCCCTGTAAATTTTGTTCAATGGTGCACTTGGATGATGTTTTTATTCTTCATCAACATTTCCATTTTCTCATTTGCGCAAACAGCGCCGGCTGTACAAACACTTCCGTACACGCAAAATTTCGGAACAACGACATTTACCACCATGCCGACGGGTACTGCTGCGTGGAACGGACTAAGTGGAGGAACTATCAGTTCCCAAGCCGCCGCTGAAGCCAGTGCTCCATCCGGAAATGCAACTGTCGCAGTGGCTACAGCTGCACAGACTGGTGGAGGTTGTTATGGATTTATGACTGGCGCGAACGCGCGATTTTATATCCAGACCAGTAGTAACGCTACAAATGGTGTGAACCAACTTGTCACTTCTGTAAATACTACCGGTAAAACAAATATCACCGTAGCATACACCGTTGAAATTATCAGCGCTCAACCACGTACTGTTGGTGTGGTGATGCAGTACCGTATCGGAAATAGCGGCGCATGGGCGACGGTTGTAGGTACAGGAAATCCTGCCAGCCAGGCCGGCGGAACAGCCGGAGTAATAGCTACTCCTTCTCTTACCCTTCCCTCTATAGCTGACAACAAACCTGAGGTTCAAATCCGTTGGGCCACATGGCGTGGAACCCAAACAGGAAACAGCTCAGGTGCTGCGATTGATGATATCAACATTCAGGGATCAACCGCTCCTCCTACTATTACCACTTCAACTGCCAGCCTCCCTTCTTTCGGAAACGTTCTCGTTGGCTCTACTTCTTCTGAACAATCTTATACATTTCAGGGATCAAATCTGACTGACCCGATTGTTGTAACTGCACCAACTGATTATGAAGTTTCCCTAACCAGTGGTAGTGGATTTACAACTTCATTTTCAGTTACGCCAACATCAGGAACTGTTGCAACTACAACAGTTTTTGTTCATTACAAACCAACTTCTGCCGGCTTAAACAGCAACTCCATCAATCATACTTCAATCGGAGCAACACCTGTTACTGTATCCGTTTCCGGAACCGGAACAACCTGTTCTTCTCCAACGATCACAGCAGGCGGACCAACATCGTTTTGTACCGGTGGGTCAGTTGTTCTCACATCCAGTGCCGGTGCATCCTATTTATGGTCAAATTCGGAAACTACTCAAAGTATAACTGTTACCAGCGCCGGCTCTTATACAGTAACAGTTGATGACGGAGCGGGTTGTACCGCAACATCAACACCTACAGTTGTTACAGTAAATTCATTTGGGGTTACCGGCACTTTGTTTTCAGAAAATGTGGGCACACCACTTGCAACTACAGTGGTGAACTCCTACACCGGCTGGCAAAATCAGGGGATCTATTCCTATAGTAGTTCTTCAACTCCCCAGGCCGATGTTCGTACAACTACCGCATCAAGCGGTTATAGCGGTGCAAGTGGTGGTGGAAATATCTTTTTAGGTTTCAGCACCCTGCCTGTTTCGAGTGTACGCGATATTACTATTGCCGGCATCAACACTCTTCATTATACCGGACTTACATTATCTTTTGGTATGTTGAGAACACCTGCTACTGATCCTTTGACGGTTGAAGTAAGTGATGATGGAATCAACTGGACACCACTTAGCTTTACACAACCACCTACCACCGGTTGGACACTTATTACACCTACAGGGACAATCCCTGCTACTGCTAACCTGAGAATCCGTTTCTCCAAAGCACAAAACGCGACACAATTCCGTCTCGATGACATCACATTAACCGGTTCAGCAAATCAACTGGAAATTACAGCTACTACACCAACAACTTTTTGTGACGGACAATTCGCTGTGCTTGTTTCAAATATCCCAACCGGTAACTCCTGGTCACCGGATCCTGCTTTCACCCAGGCGATAAATGTATACACAGCGAACTCATTCTATACCACTGTGACAGATGGAAATGGTTGTACTGCCGTTTCAAACGTTATCACCACTGCCGTGAATCCGGCACCAACTGTTTTTGCAACCACTACATCACCTTCATGTTGGATGGGATCTGATGGAACTGCAACCGCTTTTGGAAGTGGCGGAACTGCTCCTCTGACTTATTCATGGAACACCAGTCCGGTTCAAACGACTTCAGCTATCACCGGATTGCTTGCAGGTGATTATACTGTCACCGTCACTGATGCAACAGGTTGTACAGGAACAGCTGTTGGTTCAGTAATTGACGGAGCACAGATCACGAGCACGACTTCTGCAACGGATGCATCATGTTATGGTGTATTGGACGGGACGGTTACCGCTTCAGGAACCAGTGGTGTTGCGCCATATACTTATGAATGGGATGTGAATAACCTTTCCGGTTTACCTTTCTCTGTTACTGTTACCCCTAAGACTGCAGCACATCCTTATTTCGGTATAGGTCATCCGAGCGGATATGTGATTGACGGCGTTGAAGGAAAAGAATTGACTCTTGTACGCGGAATCACTTATTACTTTGATGTGAATGCTACCGGATTCCCATTCATGATCACAACAAGTCCGACGGGAGGTGATACACTCAGCATCATCAATTCCGGCGTGACCAATAACAAACTTCAGGCGGGAATGCTCACCTTCACCCCTTCTGCTTCTTTGCCTTCAGTTGTTTATTACAATTGCACCAACCAATTGAATGTAGGTTACAAAATTAATCTGATCAATGGACCAACCGGAGCAACTCTCACAGGTCTTGGCGCTGGTACATATAACGTAAAAATTACCGATGCCAATGGATGCACCGGTGTGAATACAGCAACGGTTAATCAGCCGGGTCTTATCGAAGTAACAACTTATCTTCCTTCAACATCCGGATTTGTGGGTGATGTCATTCAGGTAATTGGAAGTGGATTCACTACAGTGACAGACGTACTGTTCAATGGAGTATCTTCCCCTTCATTTACCGTAGATAACTATTTCCAAATTACAGCAGAAGTTCCGGTTGGCGCTACAACCGGACAAGTTACTGTCGTAATCGGTGGATGTTCGGGTGTTTCAACAACCCCGTTCACGATTATTACCTGTCCGGCTCCAACAATTACGCCAAGCGGACCAACAACCTTTTGTGCACCCGGCTCAGTGACACTCTCATCTTCAGCCGCAGTTTCATACCTCTGGTCAAATAGTGAAACAACACAGGATATCGTTGTTACCACAAGTGGTACATATTATGTAACCACAACAAACGGGGTTGGTTGTACTGCTTCAAGCACTCCTGTTACAGTGGTTGTGAATTCTTATACCGGTTATGCAGGACCTGCATTTTCTGAAAACATCGGAGTTCCAACAGGCACCCAGCTGGTGAGTATTTATACTGGTTGGCAGAATAATGGCACATATTCTTATTCAAGTACTTCGGCGAATCTTTGTGACGTGAGAACAACATCTGCCTCTACAGGCTATCTTGGTGCTAGTGGCGGAGGTAATGTATTCTTCGGAACTGCGACTACAAATCCGAGAACATTCGTCATCAGCGGTATCAACACTCAAAACTATACCGGCCTTTCACTTCAGTTTGGATTGTTAAGAGCCAATGTCGCTGCATGTACTACCGAAGTGATGACTGTTGAAGTTAGTTCCGATGGCATCAACTGGACTCCACTCACTTACACACAACCACTTTTGAATGTCTGGACCCTGGTTACTGCAAGCGGTACAATCCCTGCGGTTCCAAATCTGAGCATTCGCTTCTCTAAAACCACTTGTGCCCAGTTCCGTCTGGATGATGTTAAAATTCTCGGAACTACAAGTAGTGTTTCTATCAATGCTACCGGTGCAACAAATATTTGTAGCGGACAAAGTGTTCGCCTTATTTCAAGCATTCCTTCAGGAAACACATGGTCGCCGGGTGGTCAAACAACAATACATGTAAGTGCTAATGCAAGTGGAACTTATTTTACAACTGTTTCGGATGTAAACGGATGTACTGCTGTTTCAAATTCCATTGTTGTGAATGTGAGCCCCGCGATTTCGGTTACAACAACTCCTACAAATGTACTTTGTTTTGGAGATGCTAACGGTTCAGCACTGGCAGTTGCCACCGGCGGAACTGCACCACTTTCTTATTCATGGAATACTGTACCGGTTCAAACAGTTGACAATGCAACCAACCTTATTGCCGGAACTTATATAGTCACTGCTACAGATGCATACGGATGTACAAGTACAGCATCTGCTATTATTACGCAGCCTGCTGTCCTCGCATTATCAACTACACAGGTAAACGTGAGTTGCAATGGAGGAAGCAATGGATCGATTGACCTCACTGTTTCCGGTGGTACTTCTCCATATACATATGCATGGGGAGGTGGACAAACAACTGAAGATATCGGCACTTTAAATGCAGGTACCTATACTGTAACAGTAACAGATGCAAATGGCTGTATTGCTACAACCTCAGCAACGATTACTGAACCAACTGCATTGAATTTATCAACCACACAAGTGAACGTAACATGCAATGGCGGATCTGATGGCTCCATCGATCTCACTGTATCAGGCGGTGTTTCTCCATATTCATATACCTGGAGTAATTCAGCTTTAACAGAAGATATTTCAGGACTCGTTGCAGGTACTTATTCTGTAAACGTTGTGGATGCGAACTTCTGTACTGCCAGCACTTCTGTTTCTATTACTGAACCGGCAGCGATAGTAATCAGCGGCTTCACTCCGGGATCAGGAAGCATTGGAACTCCTGTTACAATTTCCGGAAGCGGATTTACAAGTATCACAGATGTTCAATTCAACGGAATCAGCGCAACATTCACTGTTGATAACGTAAACCAGATCAGTACCACTGTACCTGCTGGTGCAACTACAGGATTCATCACAGTCATTGCGGGTGCTTGTACAGGTACTTCTTCTACTCAATTTGTTGTAACCGCCGGAAGCGTGACACTGAATATCACAGCCATGCTCCAGGGATACTTTGATATCAACACATCACAAATGAATCCTGTATGGGCTAACCATCAGCGTACAGATTTAGGAAACGGAAATCCGGGTACTCCAACAGGATCAGAATGTGACCTTGTATTTGTACAACTCTTTGATGCAGCCAATTCCCCGGCTTATTCTGATTCAGTCATGTTGGATATGACAGGAAATGGTACAATGACACTTCCTGCCGCTGCTGATGGAAATTCTTACTACATCCTGATCTCACACCGCTCACATGTTCATACCCGCAGTGCAGGAATGGTATTGATGAGCTCAACAACTTCTTACGATTTCACTACGGCTTCTACACAGGTTGATGAATCAGCCGGTTACGGTGGTCCGATGATGATGGAAGTTGAACCCGGCGTTTGGGCATTCTTTGCCGGAGATGTAACTCAGGATGGATTTATCGGTGGAGATGATGTGGGACTCATCGATAATGATAATATCAACGGTGTAACCAGTTTTGATTACGGTTATATCACCAATGATATTAACGGTGACGGATTCGTTGGTGGAGATGATGTGGGTATCGTCGACAACAACAACATCACCGGTGTCTTTTATTTATACCCATGATGAAAGCATCTCGTCAACTTTTACAAAGTTGACGAGATCCAAATAAGCATAAAAAAAGAGCGCGAAGATTAAAATCTTCGCGCTCTTTTTTTTTCTGGTCACTCGTTATTTATGCATTTCTCTCCAGATCTCATTAAACGATTTCGGAGCCATCTTTGGAAGTTCTCTTCGATCGCCCCAGGCTTTTCTGAAAAAATTCTTTAATACAAAATTCTTTACCCGGGAGCCACCCATATTTAAAAGTATTCTGTTGAGCATCGCTTTTTTCCAAAATGAAAAAATCCATCGCTCACTGCCGGGGTTCAAATTCTGATCTACCGCGTCACGACGATTATACAGTAAAAGTTTGTGCAATTCAATTCTCACCGGACAAACATCCGTACACTTTCCACAAAGTGATGAAGCATAACTCAGATGTTTGAATTCCTTCATGCCATCATAATGAGGAGTGATCACAGAACCAATTGGGCCGCTGTAGGTACTTCCATATGCGTGACCACCGACTCCTTTGTAGATCGGACAGCCATTCAAACAAGCCCCGCAACGAATACAGGATAAAGCCTGACGCTGTTCCTGTTGCGCCAGCAAATTTGTACGTCCATTGTCCAGTAAAACAACATACATTTCAACAGGACCATCCGTTTCATCCTGCTGTCTGGGTCCGGTCATCACGGAATTGTAAACCGTAATATTTTGTCCGGTACCATGAGTTGCAAGCAATGGCCAGAAAAGATCAAGATCCGTAAGCGAAGGAATTATTTTTTCAATGCCGGCGATCGCGATATGAATTTTTGGAAATGCTACTGACATCAGTGCATTTCCTTCATTTTCTGTAACCGCAACACCACCTGTATCCGCGATTAAAAAATTCGCACCGGTGATACCCACATCCGCGTGCTGGTATTTCGTACGTAAACGCTCACGCACAAAAGCGGTAATTTCTTTTGGGGTACTTTTTAAGGGTAAATTGTACTTCTCATGAAAAGTCTTAGCAACATCTTCTTTACTAAGATGCATCGCCGGTGTCACGATATGATATGGATGCTCATTTCTAAGCTGAACTATAAATTCACCCAAATCCGTTTCAATCGATTCAATACCTTCCTTTTCAAGCGCCGCGTTCACATGAATTTCCTCAGTGGTCATGGATTTTGATTTCACGACTGTGCGGGCATTCGCGTTCTTCATGATCTTGATAATCTCGGTCATGGCTTCTTCCCCATCCTGAGCCCAGATTACTTTCCCTCCGCGTTTAATAAAGTTCGCTTCAAATTCGATCAGGTATTTATCCAGATTTTCTGTGATCCTCCATTTCAAGGTTGATGCACGATGGCGCGCTGTGTCAAAATCAGCAAACTGGTGCTTCCCTTCCTCAACCTTTTTATCGTATTGAAGAATGTTGAACGCGAGCTTACGACGGTGTTCTTTGTCGAACACCTTCGATTCCGCATCATATAAAAACTGCTCCGACTGAAGTGACATAGTTTAAAAAACGTTTTCAAAATTAAGCAATCGCTTTCAATCAAGGATGCTTTCTGATCTTTTATCAGTTTCTTTATTCAATCTAAATAATTTGATAATCAAATATCTAAGATCACCTGATTTTTGAGAAGATCATCCAGGGTTTCTCGCTTACGAATCAAATGTGCCTTGCCTTCATGGATTAAGACCTCTGCAGGACGCAAACGGGAATTATAATTGTTACTCATTGTGTATCCGTAAGCTCCGGCATTTTTAATCGCAAGAATATCCCCTTCCCTCACTTCATTTAATTTCCGGTCCCAACCGAATGTATCCGTTTCACATATATAACCCACCACAGTATAGATTCGTGGTTTACCGGTCGGATTCGAGAGGTTCACGATTTCATGATAGGCATCGTAGAACATTGGCCTGATCAAATGATTTTGACCTGAATTTACTCCAACAAAAACAGTGGCCATTGTTTGCTTGATTATGTTGACATGAACGAGCAACAAACCGGCTTCGCTCACCAGAAATTTTCCGGGCTCAAACCATAACTCCAGGTTTCTTCCATATTGTTTGCAAAAGGAATTAAAACGCTCCGTCAACTCCTGACCTAACTCTTCAATATCAGTTGTTACATCGCCTTCCTTATACGCTACTTTGAATCCACTGCCAAAGTCGATGAACTTCAAATCCGGAAATTGTTGCGCCGCGTCAAACATTAATTCCGCCGCTCGAAGAAACACTGATGAATCAAGAATTTCAGAACCGGTATGAATATGCAATCCTTCCACCCTGATATTACAGGATTTTACAACACGCTCGATATGGCGAAGCTGATACACAGAAATTCCAAACTTAGAATCAACATGGCCTGTTTGAATATGTTGATTCCCTCCCGCTGCGATGTGCGGATTCATGCGAATGCAACATGGCACAGTGTTTCCATATTCATTCCCAAATTGCTCAAGAATAGAAATATTATCAATATTAATAATGAGCCCCAATTCCACACCCTTCTTGATTTCTTCAAAAGAAACACCATTTGGAGTGAATAAAATTTCCCCGGCCTGAAAACCGGCTCTCAGGCCAAGTTCCGCTTCTTCGATAGAAACCGCGTCCAGACCAGCGCCTAGCTTTTTCATGTATTTCAGAATCGACTGATTGGAAAGTGCTTTGCATGCATATTTCAATTTTAGTTGTACGCCACCAAAAGCATTCTGAACACGCTGATATTGCCGCTGGATAATTTGCGTATCGTAAACATACACAGGGGTTCCAAATTCCTCAGCGATGTTTAAAAGATCAAGTCTGCCAGATTTGTATCGGTTATTTTCCAGATTCATAGTTTGATTATTTCCCGCAAAAATGTCCCGGGTATTCCTGGGGTTAGAGTGGTTCACAAAGGAAATTATGAATCAGAGGTTTTGCGCTCCGGCAGGGAATTATTTCTCCACCCTTTTATAAACGGGTACCGTTGAACATGGTTCTCCGTACATAATACTCTTTACCAGAGGCCGCAGAAAAGCGGTCAATTCTACATAAGCGGAAACCGGGACATCTTTTTTAGAACACCCTTTAATAACTACCCGCTGATCCTTGTAATCCTCAGGGTTCATTGCAGCAACCTGCTCGTGAAAAAGTGTTTCTTCCAGTTTATTCAAATCCCCAAAAAACACACGACTTGCAAAAGGCGCCAGTTTGGATGCGACAAGCATAAAAGCCCATGTCGGAACAATCGCATCAGCCGTGCAGGTTAAAGCAACCAGTTTGTCCTTATAATTTTCCCAGGGATGATTTTTGATCTGTTCACGAAAGTCCTTTTCTTTCAAAATCAACTCCTCAAAAAGCCAGGACGTAATATCAAAAAGCACACGTTCTCCGGGAATATAAAATTCCTCAAGATCGACAGTGAGCAATCCGCTTTCTGAAACTTTATTTACTATTTCATCCATTGACAATTCAAAAACAATTTTCTGTTTACCACATTCCCAACTCCAGCCTGGCTTCTTCGCTCATCATATCCTTCTCCCAGGGTGGCTCAAAGGTGATTTCAACTTTCGCGTTATTTACATCCGGAATATTCCTAACTTTTTGTTCTACATCAGGCGGTAAGGTTTCCGCAACCGGACAAGCCGGAGAAGTAAGTGTCATTTTAATGTAGACATCATTGCCCGGATCCACGCGCACTTCATAGATGAGTCCCAACTCGTAAATGTCCACCGGAATCTCGGGATCATAACAGGTTTTCAATACTTCGATGACTCTGTCACGAAGTGGCCTTACATATTCGGTATCCGTTTTGGATGTTGTAGTCGCGTCTGTCATGCTGTCTGCCGGCTTTGATGTGCCAATGCGTAGAGTTTCATTTGTTTAATCATGGAAGCGAGTCCGTTTGCACGTGTAAGCGCAAGGTGCTGTCGCAAACCAATCTGATCGATAAATCCTAATTGTGCGTCGATAATGTCCTGCGCCTTCTGTCCGGAAAGCACCCGGATCAGTAAACCGATCTCACCCTTAACAAAGGTGGAATCGCTATCCGCTTCAAAATAAATCTTACCCTCTTTCTCAGAGGAGTGTAACCACACTGAACTCTGGCATCCTTTTATTTTATTTTCTTCCAATTTATATCGTGCATCAAGTGGAGGGAGTTTTTGTCCCAGCTCAATGATGTATTCATATTTTTCTGTCCATTCATCGAACAGTTCAAATTCGGAAATTATTTCACTTTCTATTTCAGCGATGCTCACGGATTCCGGTTTTATCATTTCAACAATGCAATGGCCTTCTTCACTCCTTCTATCAGCTGTTCAACTTCCTGGTAGGTATTGTAAAACATAAAGGATGCTCGTATAGTCCCGGGAATTCCAAATCTGTCCATCACCGGCTCCGTGCAATGGTGTCCGGTACGCACAGCGATTCCCATAGTATCAAGATACATTCCTACATCAAGTGCATTCAACCCATCAATGACAAATGAAACAACACTTGCCTTTTCCGGAGCTGTTCCAATAAGTCTCACTCCTTCTATTTCGTCCAATTTCAAGGAAGCGTATTCCATTAGACCAAGCTCATGATTCAACGCAGCCGCACGATCCATCCCCGACAAATAATCAATTGCAGTTCCAAGTGCGATGACATCCGCGATATTGGGAGTTCCGGCTTCGAACTTATAAGGGACTTCATTATAGGTAGTCTTTTCAAAACTCACCGAATGAATCATCTCTCCTCCGCCCTGGTAAGGCGGCATGGATTCCAGATGATTCAGTTTACCATACAATATTCCAACACCTGTTGGCCCAAGCATTTTGTGCCCGGAAAAGGTGAGAAAATCACAGTCAAGCTCCTGAACATTTAATGGCTCGTGAACAACAGCCTGAGCTGCATCCACCAGCACAGGAATTCCTTTCTGATGTGCCAGACGTATAATTTCTTTTATCGGGTTGATGGTCCCAAGTGAATTTGAAGTATGCACAACAGAAACCAATTTCGTTTTTTCCGTCAACAAAGAAAAATAGACATCCATATTCAGCACACCCGAATCATCCATGGGTATGACTTTCAATTTTGCCTTCTTCTCTTCGCAAAGAATTTGCCAGGGAACGATATTGCTGTGATGCTCCATTGCCGTGATGATGATTTCATCACCGGCATGAATATTCATTCTACCAAAAGTGGCGGCAACGAGGTTGATACCTTCGGTTGTCCCACGAACAAAGATGATTTCCTTCTCTGATGCAGCGTGAATAAAGTGCTGCACCTTTACCCTTACATCATCAAAAGCCTGTGACGCTTTCTGACTCAGGTAATGAACTCCGCGATGAATGTTCGCGTTGTATGTTGAATAATATTCCGTTAAAGCATGTATTACCGACAGCGGTTTCTGCGACGTCGCGGCATTGTCAAAATAGACCAAAGGTTTGCCGTAAGCTTTTTGATTCAAAACAGGAAAATCCTTTCGCGTTTCGTGTACATCAAATGCACGATGTTTGTGAGACGCGGTTACGGTAGCGGATTTCATGATTAATTACCTTGTTGGAGTTTACTTTCAATCAATGGCATAAGCCTGTCACGTAAATTTTCAATGGAGATATTCTTAATAACATCAGCGGCGAATGCAATGTTGAGAAATGCTTTCGCGGCATTCTCACCGATTCCTCTCGAACGTAAATAAAATAAAGCTTCCGCATCGAGCTGTCCTGTTGTTGCTCCATGCGAGCACTTCACATCATCCGCGAAAATTTCCAGCTGAGGTTTGGTATTCATGGTAGCCTCATCGCTAAGCAAAATATTCTTGTTGGATTGATAGGCATTGGTTTTCTGGGCATCCTGACGAACAAAAACCTTTCCGTTGAAAACACCCTGAGATTTTCCACCAAGTACACCTTTGTACAACTCATTGCTCTCGCAATTCGGCTTTGCATGGTCAACCAATGTATGATTGTCGACGAGCTGATTGCCATCCGTGATATACAGACCATACAAATGAGCGGTGCTGTTAACATCGTCAAGAACAATGTGGAGGTTGTTGCGAACAATTGCTCCGCCAAGAGTAATTGTGCTGATGTTAAAAACAGAATCACGTGCCTGTACCGCTTCCGTATGACTGATATGGTAGGTAGTATTATTTTCGTTTTGAATTTTTATGAATTCTACATTTGCATTTGTTCCGGTAATAATTTCTGATACACTGTTCGTGAATGCCGCATTTACCGATCCCAAAGTATGGTAACTGGTTGCAATTTTTACTGACGAGCTTTTCTCTGCAATGATCAGGTTTCGGGGATACACAACGGTTGATTGAGCCCTGGAATCATTGATATACAACAGATGAATTGGTTTTTCTACTACTGTATCCGCAGGGACAAAAATAAATGCGCCATCCAGTACAAAAGCAGTATTCAGAGCCACAAAACTTTCCTGCTTCATGGGTGCATAGCGACCCAGATGTTTTTTTACCTGTTCATGATTTCTGTTTGCGGCCAGTGAGTCAATAATCACTCCCTGAGGAATTCCATCCAGTACGGAAAGTTCCTTGTTCAGATATCCATTTTCAAATACAACAACAAAAGAATCTTTTCCAGTCAGAAGGCATGCCTGGATATCCTCTTTCGTCAAACGAAAAACCGGCGATGAAAATGAAAATGTATTTTTCAGAATGGGAGCCACATTAGTGTATTTCCATTCTTCGTGTTTTGTTGTTGGAAATCCCAATTCTTTAAAACGACCCATGGCCATTTCATTAAGATCGGAATTACCCTTCCTATGTGCTATCGAAAATGCATCAAATGCTTCGATAAATTTTTCTGTCCCTGTATTTTGGTAGCCCGGATTCATCTTCGCGATTTCCTCTTAAATGTGAACATTGTTCTCTTCCTTGATCCAGTCGTATCCCTTTTCTTCGAGCTCGAAGGCAAGTTCTTTTGTGCCTGATTTCACAATACGTCCTTTGTACAATACGTGAACGAAATCAGGAACGATATAATCCAGCAAACGCTGATAGTGGGTGATCACAATAAACGAACGGTTTTCGTTACGCAGAGCATTAACTCCATTGGCGACAATTCGCAATGCATCGATATCCAGACCGGAATCCGTTTCATCCAACACGGCTAAACTCGGTTCCAGCATAGCCATCTGAAAAACTTCATTGCGTTTCTTCTCTCCTCCGCTGAATCCTTCATTGACTGAACGCTGCGTCATTGCTTTATCCATTTCAACGAGTTTCATCTTCTCCTTCATCACTTGCAAAAATTCTTTCGAATCCATTGCAGCAAGTCCGTTCGCTTTGCGGATTTCGTTGAGGGCGGTTTTCAGGAAATTCGCATTTGTCACGCCCGGAATTTCAACAGGATACTGAAATGCGAGAAATAATCCTTTGCGTGCTCGATCTTCAGGACTCATGTCCAGAAGATTTTCTCCACGGAACAGAACTTCTCCTCCTGTGACTTCATACTCATCACGACCGGCAAGTACGGATGCAAGTGTGCTTTTTCCGGAACCATTCGGTCCCATGATCGCATGAACTTCTCCTGGTTTGACGTTCAGATTAATTCCATTGAGAATTTGCTTCTCCTCTACTTTCGCCTGTAAATTCTTTATTTCTAACATTGCTTTTGCTTTGCTTATCCTACACTTCCTTCCAGCGAAATTGCGAGAAGTTTTTGGGCTTCTACCGCGAATTCCATCGGAAGTTGATTAAATACTTCTTTACAATATCCATTCACAATCAGTCCTACAGCATCTTCTGTTGAAATACCGCGCTGATTGCAATAAAAGATCTGATCTTCTCCTACTTTTGATGTCGTTGCTTCGTGTTCAACAATCGCGCTCTTGTTGTTGACTTCGAGGTATGGAAAAGTATGCGCACCACATTTATCGCCAAGCAGTAGTGAGTCGCACTGTGAAAAATTTCGTGCATTGTCTGCTTTTCTGCTGATACGGACCAGTCCGCGATAACTATTCTGACTTTTTCCTCCAGAAATTCCTTTTGAGATAATGGTACTCTTCGTATTTTTTCCCAGGTGGATCATCTTTGTTCCTGTATCCGCCTGTTGATAGTTATTGGTCACGGCAACACTGTAAAATTCACCGATAGAATGATCACCCTTGAGAATGACACTCGGATATTTCCAGGTAATTGCCGATCCTGTTTCAACCTGCGTCCATGAAATTCTGGAATGAGTTCCTGCACAAAGTCCGCGCTTGGTAACGAAATTATAAATGCCGCCCTTCCCCTCTTTATCACCCGGATACCAGTTTTGAACCGTTGAATATTTCACTTGCGCATCTTTGTGCGAATAGATTTCCACTACAGCGGCATGCAACTGATTTTCATCACGCATCGGAGCGGTACAACCTTCCAGATAACTGACATATGAACCTTCCTCCGCGACAATCAATGTTCGTTCAAACTGTCCTGTTCCTGCTGAATTGATTCGAAAGTAAGTAGACAGCTCCATCGGGCAACGCACGCCTTTCGGGATGTAACAAAATGAACCGTCACTGAAAACAGCGGAGTTCAGGGCCGCATAAAAATTATCCGTTGGCGGAACTACAGAACCCAGGTATTCTTTTATCAACTCAGGATAATCATGTACCGCTTCACTGAAAGAACAAAAAATAATTCCAAGCTCAGCAAGTGATTCGCGAAAAGTAGTTTTTACGGATACACTGTCAATCACTGCATCCACAGCGACACCTGAAAGTCGCTTTTGTTCTTCGAGTGAAATTCCAAGTTTATCAAATGTCGCTTTGATTTCCGGATCCAGTTCGTCCAGACTATTCAAAGACGGTTTTGGTTTGGGAGCTGAGTAATATATGATATCGTTAAAATCAATTTTGGGATAATGAACATTCGGCCACACAGGCTCCTCCATGGTCAGCCAATGACGGTAAGCTTTCAGCCTCCACTCAAGCAACCATGCCGGTTCTTTTTTCTTCAATGAAATAAACCGAACGACTTCTTCATTCAAACCTTTGGGTGCCTGATCTGATTCGATATCAGAAATGAATCCCCACTTGTAATCGCTTTCGGTTACTTCTGAAATTATTTTTTGATCTTCTGACATTATTGGGTTATTGAGTTATTGAGTAACAGGGATTAAAGAATGTAATTCAATATTCCTTTCTATTTACTCTTCACCATTCACTTAATTAAACTGAAAACGATTCCCCGCATCCACATGTTCTTGATGCATTGGGATTATGGAAAGCGAAACCTTTTCCATTCAGTCCATCACTGAAATCAAGTTCGGTTCCGATGAGATATAAAAAACTCTTTTTATCACATACGATTTTGATCCCTTTATCCTCGAAGACTTTATCATCAGGGCGGATTTGCGTATCAAATTCCAATTTGTAAGTAAGACCTGAACATCCCCCACCCTCAACTCCAACCCTGATAAAGGCCTCTCCTGGTTTATTTTCGGCTGTCATGAGCTCAATTGCCTTAGCCTTAGCCTTTTCTGTTACCGTTATCATGATGTTTTAGCTTAATAATCAGGTACAAAGGTACTATTTAGATAGGTTCTAAACAAGGCGAAAGCCGCCTTTTGAATGCCTGATTAACAATGAATTGGGACTTTTGTTCATTCCTTGATTTTAAGTTATTGGGTTATTAGGTTATTAGGTTATTAGGTTATTAGGTTATTAGGTTATTGGGTTATTTTGCAACTTGCTTGGTTATTTTTCAATAACTCAATAACTCAATAACTCAATAACTCAATAACTCAATAACTCAATAACTCAATAACTCAATAACTCAATAACTCAATAACTCAATAACTCAATAACTCAATAACTCAATAACTCAATAACTCAATAACTCAATAACTCAATAACTCAATAACTCAATAACTCAATAACTCAATAACCTAATAACCTAATAACCCAATAACTCAATAACCGGTGTAGTCCCAAAGTTAGTTGAAAAAAACTTAGCAGCTACCGAAGTCGCTGCTAAGTAAGTGGTTTGATAATGAGTATTTTTGATTTGCGACCTAAAATCTAAAATCAAACTACCATGAGCAAATCTACAAAAGTTCAACGAGAAAACATTGCTTGGTTTTACGACCAACCAGTCGACATTAAATTTGAAATGGTGATGAATCATTTTGAGATGTGTCGAATCATGATTAATCAGATTTTTGAAGAAATTATCAGAGAAAAGACAGGTGAACGTTATGAGCATTCACTTTCGGGCCCAAAAAAATTCTATCGCCACGGTTTCAATCCGGGGAGCATCAAAATGGGAGATCATCGATTGCCGGTGGAAATTCCAAGAATCAGGGAATCTTCAAGTGGAAAATGTGTACCGCTTCCAGGTCTGGAAAACTTAAGAAACCTAGCCGAGCCAACCGAAGAAGTTCTCAAAAAGGTTCTTCATGGAATCAGCACCCGTGATTATAAAAAAGTAACTAACCATTTAGCCGAAAGTTTCGGACTCAGTTCAAGTCAGGTCAGTCGTGAGTTTAAAGAACAAAGCGAAGAAGCATTCAAGCATTTTTGTGAACGAACCTATGAAGATCACAATTTTGTTGTACTGTTAATTGACGGAAAATATCTGGCCAGTGAACAGATGGTAGTCGCCTTGGGTGTGACGGATAAAGGGATCAAAATTCCGGTAGGTTTTATTCAAACATCAAATGAAAATAGCCAGGCCATAAGCCAGTTGCTTAAACAAATACTCGCAAAGAAAATTTAGTTTTACTGACGGCTTACTTGTCGTGATCGATGGTAGCAAGGGGGCTTCACAAGGCGGTGGTCGATGTGTTTGGAAAAAAGCAATTATTCAGCGTTGTCAGTGGCACAAACGTGAAAATGTACTGAGCTATTTAAGTGATCGGGACAAATCGAATTTTAAAACAAAAATACAGAATGCATACCGGGAACCTGATTACAATAAAGCTAAACTGGTATTGCTAAACATCCACAAAGAGCTCTTAAAAAATCAATCAAAATGCAGCGAACTCTCTACTGGAAGGCTTGGAAGAAACGCTTACACTCCACAAATTGAAAGTTGCGCAAATATTTTCCAGAAGTTTGGCTACGACAAATTGTATTGAAAACCTGAACTCCCAAATGGCGAAATATGTACGAAATGTTAAGCATTGGACCAACAGTAATCAACGACAAAGATGGGTTGCTGCAGCCTTATTGGAATTAGAAAATAATTTGAATAAAATTCATAACTTTAAACATCTAAATAAATTACAGGAAGCAATCAAAAATCACGTCATCAGGAAACCACGATGCAATTTTTCAACTAAGAATTAGACATCACCCAATAACCCAATAAACAATAACCCAATAAACAATAACTCAATAAACAATAACTCAATAAACAATAACTCAATAAACAATAACTCAATAAATTGAAATCAAAAGCCAACATCAATCGGGAAGTTCTGAAGTGGGCCAGGAAAACTGCGAAGATTTCATTGGAAAAAGCGGCAGCGACCATTTCAAAAACATGCAAGGTGGATCGAATCAAGGATTGGGAATCGCCGGAAGGAACTGATTTGCCAAGTGTGAAGCAGATGGAAAAACTTGCCCGCTTGTACAGAAGGCCTGTGGATGTTTTTTATCTGAAATATATTCCAAAAGATTTTCCTGCTTTAAAGGATTTCCGGAGTAACAAGGATGTGGAACTCAGCACAGCTGTCATTTTCATGATGCGAGAAGTCCAGGAAAAACAGGAATGGTTGAGTAAATTTCTTGCCGGCAGAAGAGAGAAAAAAATTGAGTTCATTGGAAAATATACGATCAAAAGCCCGGTTGAAACTGTTGCCCGGGACATTCGCAAAACACTTAACATCCAACCGGGAAAAGCAGACCTGAAACCACTGAAACACTGGATAGAACAGGCAGAAAACAAAAGAATTTTTGTCACGCTTAGTAGCAATTTTCACACCCGCCTAAAACTGGATAGTGATAACTTTAAAGCCTTTGCGATTGCAGACAAATTCGCCCCGTTTATTTTTATCAATGCCGATGACTGGGAGCACGGACAATTATTTTCCCTGGTGCATGAACTGGCACATCTTTGGATCGGTGTATCAGGCATATCAAGTGATACCGGTATCGGTCTGACTGATCCGCAAGGCATGCATGTAGTAGAAAAATTTTGCAGGGCAGTCGCTGAAGAAGCCCTTCTGCCGCAATCTGAGATCCAATCCTTCCTCGAAGTCAAGGGCCCTCTTACGCTTAGACATGTTGCCAAAGGTGCCCGAAGAATGGGAATCAGCAATCAGGCATTTTTATTACGCGTAAAAAAATTGAACTTAATAAGTGAAGAAATATTCAGGAATCTTACAAAAGAGGCTGATCAAGTCTGGAAAGAATTTTTGATTAAAGAAGCCAGTAAACCCAAATCCTCCGGAGGACCCAATTACTATGTGATGCAAATGAGGCGAGGAAGTAAGACATTTTCTACGCTGGTCATGGATGTTTACAAGAGCGGTAAATTGAGTGGGGATATGGCTAGCCGATTACTTAGTGTCAGGGAAGGAAACTTTATGAAGTACGAGAAATACCTGTACAAGAAAGCCTGAAGAATTTTTATCGTACAGCTCCTGCTGAAATTTATTTCTCTTAAAATAATTTGCTTCAATCCGATGGAAGGAATTTATCATGATTCCTGTACCTTCGCGAATCAATTGAAACTTATGTTCGAAAATTCAGCAAAAAGGACGGAATTAGGAGAATTGGGCGAATTTGGCCTCATTGAAATGATTCAGAAAAGTATTCACCTGCGAAACCCTGAATCATTGAAAGGGATTGGTGATGACGCCGCGGTTATCGATTCCCAAGGACTCACAACTGTTGTCACCTGCGATATGCTGGTTGAAGGAGTTCATTTTGACCTGATGTTTCATCCTTTAAAACATCTTGGTTACAAAGCTGTGGTTGTTAACCTGAGCGATGTTTACGCGATGAATGCAACGCCAAAGCAAATCCTTGTAAGTATTGCCATTTCCAACCGGTTCTCACTCGAAGCAGTGGAAGAACTTTACCAGGGTATGGAACTGGCATGTGAAAACTACAAAGTTGATCTTGTTGGTGGAGATACTACAACTTCTACATCCGGACTCATCCTTTCGATCACTGCTATTGGTACTGTTGAAAAAGATCAAATCGTTTATCGAAACGGAGCCAAAGAGCACGACCTGCTTTGTGTGTCCGGGGACCTGGGTGGAGCATACATGGGTTTACAGATCCTCGAACGTGAAAAGAAAATTTTCCTGGAAAACCCGAAAATACAACCCGATCTGAGTGGTAATGATTACATACTTGAACGTCAGCTCAAGCCTGAAGCAAGAAGAGAAATCACAGAAAAACTCCGGGAGTTAGGTGTGAAACCTACGTCTATGATCGATATCTCAGACGGACTTTCCTCTGAGGTTTTGCACTTGTGCCGACAGTCAAATGTGGGCTGCGCGATTTACGAAGACAAAATTCCAATCGATCCGCAAACATATGATCGTGCCCGCGAATTCGGACTTGATCCTACTGTTTGCGCACTTAGTGGTGGTGAGGATTATGAATTATTATTCACTATTCGTCAGGAAGACTACGAAAAGCTTCGTATGCACATGGACATTTCCATCATCGGTCATATCACCGATGCGGCAAGTGGCGCTCACCTTGTGGATAAATCCGGAAACCAGGTTGCATTAACTGCACAGGGCTGGGACGCTTTACTAAAGCGAAATTGATTTCTTCCTTCATGCTCTTATTTGTCTTCTTCATTTGCTGAACCGAGCTGAATCAAATTCAGGATCAAAATATTTCTCTCATGGAACAAAACCCATTAGTATTCCGACAGGCTGAAGAGAAAGATATTCCTTTCTTAATTGAAACAATTGTCGCGGCGGAGAAAAGCGGAACGGATGTATTCAGTTACAGCCGGATTTTTGAACTTCCGGAATCAGAGATCAGAAAAATCCTGGCAAACATTTTAGCTGAAGATGCAACCGGACAGGAGCTTTGTTTTTCCGATTACCTGATGGCGGAATATGAAGGTAAAGTTGCAGGAGCGGTTGCAGGTTGGATTGAAGGCGAAAGCGGGCAACCCGGAACAATCATTAAGGGAACACTTTTCAAATATTTCATTCCTGAAAAAAATCTTGAATTAGCAGCGGCAAAAATGTCCTATATCAATGAAGTTCATCATCATTGGAAACAAGATGCTTTGATTATTGATATTGGCCTCACTCTTCCAGAATTCCGGGGAAAAGGAATCCTTGCAGCATTGATGAAAGAAAAAGAACGTCAGTTGCGCGAACGTCGTCCGGATATTAAATATTCCCAGATCCATGTATTGAAATCAAATGCTGTCGCTTTTAAAATTTACAGCGGATTGGGATATAAAGTACTCATGGAAAAAGCGAGTACTCATCCTGAAATTGTATTGCAATGGTTGCCTTGCGATAAAAATATCGTGATGGAAAAATTTTTCTAATTATTATTGCCACGAATGCACGAATGTTATTCGTGCATTCGCGGCAATAATTCATCAAAGCCTGCAATACGCAATAAAGTCAGTTGCCGGCAACTTAGTGGCTCCCACCTGCCGTAACAAGGTCACCAATTGCCCCCGATGAAATGTGCTGTGGTTCATACAATGCTGAATGGCTTCCATCCTTCCACTTGAGTAAGAAGTACCATCCAGAGTTTTAAAATCAAAATTGTCTTCAAAATACTTTTCGTCTTTCGCTTCCACAAAATCTATCCAAGCCTGATCATTTTCCAGAATGACCGAACGCAATTCTGCTTGTGTACCCTGAAAATCCATCCAGGTCCAGATTGTAGGAGATGTTCCGTTCAAACGTATCAACCAAATGGATTCTGCACCCCAAATATGAAGCAGGGTTTTTCTGATCGTTGGAAAACTGCTCGTGATTTCCTGGTTTAATTGCTCATCTGTACAAAACTCCTGAATAAAATCCAGCATGCGCTGATTGGCCCACAGGTTATATTTTACATACTTAAGCAGTAAGTTTTTCATAGATTAATACACTTTTAAAAATAGGATTGATTACCGCTTGATACCTTCCCAGATCTGATCAAATGTCGTATCAATTACAGCGGGAGAAATTTTCAAAGACCCAGTCTGCTGCATACGAACCATTTCATGAACAGGCCCCACCAACATCGCCAGAATAATTTGCTTTTCCATCTTGATCAGCTTTTTCTCATCCTGTCCGCGTTCCAGCAAACTCAAGAAAGGCTGAAAAAAGGTGTTGCCTTCTTTTTTCGAATTACTTTTCAAAAAAGGAGATCGGAAATATTGTTCAAGAAACGCAACTTCAGCACTGCGTTCCAGATTGTAATTAAAAAATTGCTTCCACAAACGACGCAGTGATTTCTTGAATGAATCTTCATCATCTAAACCGCCGGAATAAGCATCCACACCTTTTTGCTTGAGGTATGCATAGAGCTGGTTGATTAATTCATCTTTATCCTTGAAATAAATATAGACAGTCCCTGTTGCCAATCCGGCCTGAGCAGCGACATCCGCCATTTTCAAACCACTAAACCCTTGTTTTAAAACCAGCTCCAGTGTAGCTTGATAAATCTGCTCTGTTTTTTGAGCGTCTCGTATTCTTGCCATAGCGGTAAAGATAATGAATATTTATTCATTCATCGCTGGCAGCGTCAATATTAGGGGTGGTTAGGGATTAGTGCTTAGTGCTTGGTGCTCGGTGCATGGAAACCACTCAGGTTAATCAATTGCCCAATTATGAATATGGCATGATTATAGAAGCGTTTTAAAACAACTTCAAATCACAAAAAGACTCTATGCTATCGCTTAAAATCCTCTAAGCACTAAGCACCATGCACCAAGCACCAAGCACCAAGCACTAAGCACCAAAAAACTACCCAACAACAACCCGTTGCTTTGCCATCAGATCTTCAATTTCGTCAGCTTCGATAGGGATATTGGCCATGAGATCAACCGGACCATTGGCTGTAAGAAGGATATCATTTTCAATACGGATACCGAGGTTTTCTTCAGGAATGTAGATCCCGGGTTCACAGGTAAACACCATACCGGCCTGCATTGGTTCATAACGGTTGCCTATATCGTGAACGTCCAGACCAAGAAAATGGCTGGTCCCGTGCATAAAATATTTCTTGTACAAAGGTTGTTTTGGATCTTGTTTCTTCACGTCTTCCGCTTTCAACAATCCCAATCCAATCAGTTCCTGCTCCATCAATTTACCAACTTCTTCGTGGTACTTCGGGATAACATTTCCAACAACAAGCATCTGAGTTGCCGCACGCATGACACGTAAGACTGCATTGTAAACATCTTTCTGACGTTTAGTAAATTTTCCACTCACTGGAATACAGCGTGTGAGGTCGGCAGCGTAATTCGCGTATTCAGCACCGAAATCCATCAGGATCACATCTCCCTCTTTACACTCGCGGTTATTCTCTGTATAGTGTAAAACACAAGCACTTGCTCCGCTGGCAATGATTGGAGAATAAGCATGACCGGTGGCTCTGTTCCATAAAAATTCATGGGTGATTTCCGCTTCAATCTGGTATTCCATAACACCGGGGCGAACAAAACCCAGGACACGGCGGAAAGCTTTTTCAGTAATATCCGCAGCGATTTGCATTTGTTTCACTTCCGGATCCGATTTAATGGCGCGCAATTTTGCCATGATCGGGCCGGAACGTTCATATTGATGATTTGGATATTTACTTCTCAGTTCACGTGAGAATCTTTCATCACGATAAACAACCTCGGTAACAAAACGATCATTCTCATTCAGGTTGACATATACATTCTTTGAATGATGCATCATCACCGGCAACATTGCCTGAAAATCTTCTGTCCAGAAAATATGCTGAATTCCGGAAGCTTCACGTGCTTCTTCTTTGGTGTATTTATGTCCTTCCCAGACAGCAATATGTTCATTCGTTTTTCTCAGAAAAAGTACTTCCCGGTATTCCGGCAAAGGATGCTCAGGCGAAAGAACAAGAATCGTTTGCTCCTGATCAATTCCGCTCAACCAAAATAAATCAGACTGCTGACGAAAAGGAAAAGCTCCGTCACCATTTCTTGGCATTTCATCATTGCTGTGAAAAACAGCAATGGATTTAGGCTGAAGTTGCGCGATGAATTTTTTTCTGTTTTCGATAAACAGGTTTTTCTCGATGGCAGTATATTTCATAGGATCAAATTTGTGAAGTAAAAATAGAAGTTTGGGGTGATTTATGGAAATAATTAACAGGCTTTCACATTCCGGTTTCCCGGAGTAAATAAATGCTGTTTAAGGTACCTTTTTAAGGAAAATTTCAGCTTTTTATTGTACGATCAATTTAAGATGCTTCCTGTCGTCTGTATTTAATATATAAACACCTGAAGCAAATCCACTGATATCAAAGCGATCTTCATTCATTAACCTGTGCATTTCACGACCCTGAGAATCAGTTAGAACTCCATTGATAGCATGATTCAAATAGACCTTCCCACTTTTGGCAGGATTTGGAAACAAAAACAAGGTATCAGAATTGAGATTTATATCAAAGCCAGTAAACAAATCCACATTATTCGAATCCGGTGTCGGGATTACAAAATTCATCCAGCTTGCATTTCCATCATTGATTCTTCCATAAGAATAGTCAGCAGGAATATTTGCATAACAAACGGAATCAGAGAGGGAAGAATTGGGTTTTGAAAGTATCACACATTCACCACTGTTGATCAGTTGAAAATTCAAATGACGAATTCCCTGTTGTGATTGTCCATCGCCCCAAAGCAGCATAAATCCATGTGGTGAAATTTTTGTCGAATCATTATCATAGGGGAAACGGAAATAATTTACATCTCCCGGATCATTGCTCATGTACCAACCTTCCAGGTTCAAGGTATCGGAGTTTGGATTATAAAGTTCAATCCAGGGAGCGAACTCTCCATAATTGTCTTGTTGTGTGGAGATATTGATTGTCTGCACTTCATTGATCAGCACAAACTCAGCCGGAGAAGTTTGATTTGTCGCGTTTGGTGTTGACACAAAGAAATCGATCCAGGTTGGTGATGCATCGTATTTTCTGCCTCGCGAAACATTCTGGGACAAACTGCCAATGCATACAAAATCCGACAGGCTTGTATCATTCGGTTTGTATAACAATACACAATCTCCCTGATTGGTCAGTCTGAAATTCAGATGTAAAGCTCCCTGTTCTGTTGTTGCATCCGCCCAGAGTAATTTGAAACCATAGGGTGGAATTTTCGTGGAGTCGTTATTAAAAGCAAATCTGAACTTCTGCGGTATTCCTCCGTCATTGGTCATGTACCAGCCTGCAAGATCCAGCGTATCTGAATTGGGATTATATATTTCAATCCATGGATCAAACTGACCATGATTATCAGCAATCACCGATGTGTTCAGTGGCATTAATTCGTTGATCACAAGATTTTGAGCGGGAGTGTTCACATTTGTTGCTCCGGGAGTAGGGACGGAAAAATTGATCCAGTCCGGAGATGCGTCATATGCCCGGCCGTAGGAAACATCTGTGTTCAGTGTTCCGAAAGAAATAGAGTCGAGAAGACTTTCTCCATCGGGAGCGTATAAATAGACATGATCCCCGGTACTGTTGAATTTAAAATTAGTATGCAATAAACCTTGCTCCATATCATCATCCGCCCAGATCAATAAAAAACCATAGGGTGGGATCTTTGTAGAATCTGTTCCTGATAAAATTTTAAACCGCGTTGGCAGGATCAAATTATCACTTAGATAATAGTCGCCGATATCGATTGTATCCGGATTTGGATTATAGATTTCCAGCCAGTCATCATATTCACCATAATTATCCGCGACGGCGGAAAGATTGGAAGACATTACTTCATTAATTACCGGCTGCATCTGAGGAACATATGTAGTATCTACATCAAACATGGCGGTGAAAACTGTGTCGTTCAACAAACTAATTCGTATCGTTGAACTGGTATCATTTGTTTCCAGCCATCGGATAAACTTATAACCGGGTCTTGCAATTGCTGTAACAGGAACCGGTACATCCTGAAAATAAACACCAGTCCAGGGGAAGGTATGAGCACTTGCTCTCGCGGTATTTTCATCGAGCAGTACTGTGCTGACTTGAATTTTCCCTTTAATTGTATCAGAAATATTCAGGTGTAAAGCATAATAATTTGGCAAGGTGAATGTGGAAAGTATTTGAGACTTGCAAAATTGTGATCTTAAACTCACCCACCATTTCATGCTGTCAGTCTGTGCCTGGAAATTATAATTTGTTTGCCAGCGATTCTGATATTCTGTCATATAGGGCAATAACTCATTGCGCATCACATTTACCTTATTTTGCATAAGAGAAGACAGAAACTCCGTATTCATAAAATCCGCGAAAAGATTCACCCAATCATTTCGAAATTCTGTATTGGTAAGAAAGGAATTGAGCAGATCAGAAGGTCCATATCCTCTGCTGCCAATAATTGCCTGTGTAAACATGTCGTACCATGGATTCAGATAATAGGCCACAGTAGCATCCATGTCCCACATGATCCATTTCCATTTTCCATCCGGTGCTCTGGATCTCCACTTCGCTTCATTCTGATCCGGCCAGTCGGAACGCGACATATAGATGCTGAACAAATAATGCAGCATGAAACTCCTGATGTCCACCTGTGTTTTTACATATGCATAATTCGCGGAATCAGAAAGCGGATGTGTATTGATAAAATCCATCAGGTTAGTCCAGTTGACGGAATCTCCTTCCAGTACATTCGCTCCCGCTCCTTCCAAAATGTCCACTCCCGGATTTTTACCATCGATCAAATAATGGGCAGTATAATAGGTATGGTCACGATCACGTTCTCTTAATTCCTGTAAGCCCCAGTATTCTCCATCGATAAAAACCACAACCGGACGGTAGGCTTCATAATCAAGATTTGTCCGGTGCATAAATTGTGTACTGAAAGCATCACGAAAAAGTGCCTTGTCACGATCGCTTCCCCATGCACGCAATTTTATTTTGTCAAACTTATCGATAAGTCTTGCAGGACCGACGGTATTGGCAAACAAAGGGTAATTAATTTTACTGTCGCCATAATCACTGGTGGCATTTACATTCAATCCCTTCTGTGGACTTGAAGGAGAGCTTTGTCCGTTTACATTGATCCTGAAATTACTATTGAATGCAGAGCTTCCATCCGGCATATACATTTCAATATTTGCCGGTCTGTCCCAGGGTAAATAATAATTCGCGTTGAATGTACTCGGCTGGTAATTGATTCCCGGAACATAGATACCAGTCGTATCATTAAACAAATTCCGCGGATCAGAAACAACAGAAACGATGGGTAAATTTCCATATCGTCCAAAAATGCTGTCGTCTACAAAATAAGTATACGTTTGAATCGGACCGGGTAAATATCCGTTTCTGAAAAGCCTTGCTCTCACAACTGTCGCCTTAAAAACATTTCCAAGAGGCGGATGCCAGTCGGGAAGCCAGAAGTGTACATTGTAACAGGTACGGATCATCGAATAAAAATTCGTATCGGCATCTCTGTTTTTAATGAGCAATGGTGCTGAAAACACGGATGAGGAATTCGACGGATCAGAACCATCAAGAGTATAACGGACTTCCAGATTTACATCAGGTGAAGTAAGTGTGAGATATAACGAATCTGCAAACAATCCTCCGGGTTGGCTAAACAAAGGCTTTTGTGTAATTACTCCCTGCAGTGTAGTTACAGTATTGTTACTTGCAGCAGGAGTAGGACCACTCAGATAAGCAAGCGTAGCAGAGCCATTGGGAAAACGTCCGTATGTCTTGTCAGCAGGAAGAAAAACACCCGGGACATTATCCAAAACCGTTCCTGCCGGATCACTCAGGTAAATATTCTCTCCCTGTGAACTCAATGAAAAATTTGTTTGTGCTGCGACTCCTGTTATGGATACATTTTTACCGGAACACCAAACCCTCAGAAAACCGCCTGCAGCAATGGTTTTGGAAGGGAAGACATATTTGAGCAAACTATCCGGATTATCGGATAAGCCATATCCTTGCAGGTTTACGGCACTGGCACCGGCATTGTAGAGTTCTATCCAATCAGAATAATCTCCATCATTGTCCTGGATGGTATTCTGGTTATTACTCATGATTTCGTTGATGAAAAGCTGCGCATCCGCTCTGAAGGCGGCCGACAGAAGTACAAACCACAGAATAACTTTTTTATTAAGCATCTTTAAATTATAAAACCGGTAGACTACGAAGGTCGGGTTTATTAGCTGACTGGCAATGAAGTCGAAATTAAATACGGATCAAGGGGCTGATGAGATTCAACAAAAGTTAAAATTTATTAGCCCGTTCATCAATTATCCTTCTTAAGAACCCTATTAGAAGTAACCAGGCATCGTGATTTACACCAATTCTCCATCCTGATTTGATCATCTGATAAAATTCCATCGCAATCAAGGAATTTTCCCTCTTTATTTTTCCAAAGAATACTCAGTTTCCCTTCCAGAATTGCATTTATGATCATTGTTTTCAATGTGTCCCCGTCAATTTTACCGTATTGTCTGCTAATTTGAATGCCATAGGAATTATTCGTCAAATCCATCACAGAAGCCATGGAATCAGGTAATGCCTTATCTTCCAGTTTGTGCTTTTTCCAGTTTATGTAATTGCCCTTTTCATGAGCAATACCCAGACTTCTGGCTTTACGCCAGCACATGTGCTGGGACAGTAGCGCCATCCAGTAAGCGTGTCGGAATGCATCCACCTGCCCGCCATTATCATCCCCATCCAGTCCAGGGTCAGACATGAGAGTTTTACTTTCGGCTCGTGCCAGCTCGGAAAGTTTCAGTGCTTTCTTTGCCACAAAAGGATGAAGTAGAACCCAGGTTTTTTCGGGAGAACTAAGTGCCTTGAATTTTTGTCTTGCTGTATGTTGGGCTAAAGCCGGGGTTGCTGAAAAAAGAACAACAGCCAGCAAAATTAATTTACTAACATGTTTTCTGTTTGCCATTGAATTTTTAATCAATCATCACCACTTTAACATTTTGCATATTTTCTGAAATCATCCTGAGAAAATACAATCCGGGTTTTAGTCCTGTTGTTTCTAACTTGAAAAGTTTACTCAAAGAGAAATCATGGGATACATGTGAAACAACAATTTGTCCCTGGTTGTTAAGAAGCTCCATTCTGACCAGCTTACTATTCTTCATCGCGATATTTAACGAAGCTCCTGCTTTTAACGGATTTGGATAAAGATCAATGTTTGAATTCAGATCTTGTTCATGAACATCTACTGTAGAGGGAAAATAAACAAATGTTACTGTATTATTGCCGGAATTAGGAATAGCAAGGGTATCACCCATTACATTATAATAAATATCAGCAGGACTGCTAAGGTTCGTTGCCACAGTGGTGGGAGGCCCTGCAAAAGAGCTGTCGAATCGAACAACACTTTGTGTTCCCCATGTACTTACATAATATCTGCCGGACCCATCGCGTGTCACGCCGTCGCAACTGCTCAATGTTGTGGGTGTAAGTGTGGTGATGGCATTTGTGATCATGTCAATTGCGCAAATTGGTGCATTGCTTCCCCAATTCACATAAACACAGCGGTTATTCAGGGAATCAAAAACAATTCCATTGGGAGTGGTTGTCAATACACCGGTAATCGCGGAAAAAGTCTGAGCGGCAATATTTATTTTGAAAATTTTCTTTGATGAAAAATCAGTTGCAATCAGATTTCCTGAATTGTCGTGTGTCATCCCGTTTAGAAAGGACGCTCCTAAATTCAGATTAAATACGGAAGCTCCGGTTGAAAGTAAGTATCCTTTAATGCTTCCTCCGGAGCAACAAAAAAGTGTATCTCCTACAATTTCGATTCCATACGGACCGCTTCCGAGTCCGGATACAAAAATACTCAGTGTTCCGCTACTATCTCTTGACAAAACCTGGTGACTGCTTGTATTCGCGATCAACCATCTTCTTGCGGCATAATCGTACTCTACGCTTTCGGGGCCACTGTACGTTTGTGCATGGGTAAAAACAGATGATAACAATAAAACAAATACCAGGATTGATTTCATAGCAGGGGATTATAGAATGGCGAAGATATTATTTCTATCCAGATAATTGAATAAATCCATTTAAGTGAAATCAAAAAAGAAAGCCGTAAATCCTGTCAGATTTACGGCCCACACAATTATTCATTATGAAAAAAGCAAACTAATGCGGCAAACGTTTGCGAAGCATTCCGTAAACAAATGTGCCGGTCATTGCAGCAAGAAGATAAACGACAAAAACAGTATATCCGGCACCCAGAAGGATGAACATCGGTGCAGGGCAAGCTCCTGCAATTGCCCAACCCAATCCGAAGATAAAACCTCCGATGAGATAGCGTGGTATAGTTTTGTTTTTATCGCGAATGACTATTTTATTTCCTTCAACAGTTTTCATTTCCATCATCTTGATCATTTGAACAAGAAGAATTCCAACAGCGATAGCCGAACCGATGATTCCGAACATGTGGAAATTCTGGAAGTGAAACATTTCATAAATGCGGAACCAGGAAACTGCTTCACTCTTGTATAAAGTGAAACCGAGCAGCATTCCAATAAATATATAACGGGACATTTTCATATGCAGAGAGGTTTAGTGTATCCAGGGAAAAATAAGAGGGAAGATCAGCCAGGTCATTACAAGTCCGCCCATGAAGAAGCCGACTACAGCAATGAGAGATGGTAATTGAAGAGCGGACAAACCACTGATTGCGTGGCCGGAAGTACATCCACCTGCGTAACGTGCACCAAAGCCGACAAGGAATCCGCCACCGGCGATGATGAGCAGTCCGCGCCAGGTGAACAGGTATTGCCAGTCATAGAAGTAAGGAACCAATGGAACTTTTCCATTTTCGACATTAAAACCCATTTCGTTGAGGCTGTTTACTGTTGCCTGGGAAACGTGCGCTATATTTCCGCCAACGGGAACAAAATAATGTGCCGCCAGGTAACCGCCAAAGACGGCACCAAGAGCTACCATCAGGTTCCATCCACCGGAGACCCAATCGAATTTAAAAAACTCATTGATTTCTCCCGCGCCATCTGCGGCACACATAATGCGGAAGTTTTCAGATATCCCAAACTCGTGTCCGAGGTATAGTAAGAGGAACATGAGTATCGCCAGTAAAGGACCAGAAACATACCAGGGCCATGGCTGGGAGATGATTTCTTTTAGATGAAGGAGGAATTCGGGGACCATATGATTGGTGATTGTTGATTGTTGATTGTTGATTGGTGATTGGTGATTGCAGATTGGTGATTGTAGATTGGTGATTGTAGATTGGTGATTGTAGATTGGTGATTGCAGATTGGTGATCTACTATTTAACTGAATTAATTATTAACTTGTTTCGTCTTAAAATTATTAAGAATTAAGAATTAAGAACTAGGAACTCATAATTCTTAATTCATAACTCATAATTCAATCTCACATCCTCCCTTTCATCATCATATTCCAGTACAGCCAGGGGAGGCCGTATTTTTTAAGTATCCACATACTCCATTTTGATTTTGTGGTATCCACAAATCGTTTGAGTAATGGATCGCTGTCGCGGATGTTATCGTATTTGAATTCGCACAATAGCATTTCTCCATAGCCTGTGACAATCGGGCAGGAAGAGTAGCCGCTGTATTGATGTTCGCCAAATGATTGATTGTTCATCAGGCGTAGGATATTTTCAACGACAACAGGGGCTTGCTTGCGGATAGCTGCACCGGTTTTGGCAGTAGGCAATGCAGCAGAATCACCGATACCAAATACGTTCTTATACTTCGGATGTTGCAAAGTATGAATGTCCACTTCGAGCCAGCCTTTATTCACTCCATCAGCATAAGCAAAAGGAGATTGTTTGATAAAGTCCGGAGCGGATTGTGGGGGTGCGAGGTGCAACATTTCGTAAGGAATCGTAATCAGATCCGGAGCTGTGGCCACTTCAGAAATTTTTGCATTCATTTCAATCGCTGTTGGGCCCGGATTAGGATTCACATAACGAAAAGTGATTTCTTTTTTCTTTGAGTCAATAAGTACAGGTGCATAGAACGGTTTGAAAACGATCTGACGCTTTTTGATAATTTCAGTAAGTGTATCAGCGAATACTTTAACGCCGAAAATTACTGAGCCCGGTGTAGCGAAGATGACATTGGATTTATCGCGCAGGTGATGCTTCCGCAAATAATCTTCTGTCAGATACATGATTTTCTGAGGGGCACCTCCGCAGCGGATTGGAGTAGTCGGTTGTGTAAAGACAGCATTTCCGCCTTTGAAGTTTTTAAGAACGCGAAATGTTTTTTCAGGATCAAGATAATTGCTACAGACAAAATCTGTTTCCAAAGCTTCCTTTAGTCCTGGCAATGCTTCTAAATCATTTTGTATTCCCGGGCTCAACACGAGATAATCGTACCCGATTTGTCCGCTCGCTTTAGTATTGACAATATTTTTTTCCGGTTCAAAAGTGGTAGCGAAATCGCGGATCCATTCAACTCCGGGGGGGATCAGTTTTGCTTCATCTCGACGGGTAGATCGGAAATTAAAAGTACCCGCTCCAACCAATGTCCATGCGGGCTGATACCAATGGTCTGTTCTTGGTTCCAGAATTGCAATGGACAATTTGTTGTTTTTTCTTTTGAGTTGAGCTGCTGTCATAATTCCACCGGTTCCGCCGCCGATGATCACTACGTTGAATTGCTTTTTCATAATGTTGAATTTACGCTTCAAAAGTACTCCGGCCAGAAAAGAAGCACTGTGACTGCAGTCATGTGTTGCACTGCATTTACTCAGTATTCAAAGATATAAATATAAATTTCATTACTTTATATTATTGAATTACAGCTATTTACATAGCATTTGATTAAGATCATATTGACATATGAAAATATGTTCATATATTTGCATTGTCAATTATGAAACTCACAAAAAATAAATTGGAAAAGGCTGCCTACATCCTTAAAACCATTGCCCACCCGACACGTTTATCGATTATTCATTTATTGGAAGAAAATGATCGTTTGTCGGTGAATGAGCTGTGTTCAGTATTAGGCTGTGAACAATCGCTTGTTTCGCATCATTTATCCAATATGCGTATCAAGGGTCTGCTAAAATCCGAAAGAGAAGGAATTAATATTTATTATTCCCTGAAAGAAAAGGAGCTGGCAAAGATTGTTTCAGTGATTGAACATTGTCATTGCAATATGTAAGAAGGGACAGGGGACGAGGGACGTTGGCATATACATCGGTCTAATATATGAATATATGTTCATGTGCTTGTATGATAAAGGGGGCGACGGGGATCGGGACGAGGGACGCAACGGAGTAAGTAAATAAATAACGAATAACGAACAACCAAAAACGAACAACGAATAGCATGCTTGTAATCCTTGGATACATCCTTGCAGTACTGATCGGACTCAGTCTTGGCCTTATTGGCGGGGGTGGTTCTATCCTTACCGTACCGGTTCTGGTGTATTGCACGGGGATTGCAGCTGTGCCGGCTACCTCCTATTCTCTTTTCGTTGTAGGAGTGACCAGTGCTGTAGGTGCCGCGAATTATGCGCGTAAAGATTTGATACATATCCGTACTGCCTTGTTATTTGGGATCCCTTCCATCATTGTCGTGTACATCATGCGGCATTTTATAGTTCCGCTATTACCGGAAACGTTTTTTACTCTGGGTAACTGGATCTTTACCAAGAATATTTTCATCCTGATATTGTTTGCTATCCTGATGATTGTTGCCTCCATTTCAATGATCAGAAAAAAGGTCATTCATGAACAGGAAAACACAACACATACTTCGAAAGATTCCTTTCGGATCTTTCTTCAGGGAATTGGAGTTGGAATTATCACAGGACTTGTGGGAGCAGGAGGAGGTTTTCTGATTGTTCCTGCGCTGGTATTTCTGGCACGTTTACCGATAAAAATTGCGATTGGCACTTCCCTGCTGATCATTGCATCCAATGCTCTGATTGGCTTTATCGGGGATTACGGTCATCAGATCATCGACTGGCGTTTTCTTGCAATTTTCTCCGGGCTTGCCATCGCGGGAATGTTCATTGGCACGTCTCTTTCCAGAAAAATTGATAATCGTCTGTTAAGGCCGCTTTTCGGGTGGTTTGTACTGGCAATGGGAATTTACATTTTAATCAGAGAAACACTCTAAAAATCGATCATTTCAACTCAAATAATTTAAGTATCGGAATGCCAGATTCATTCAAATTAGCAGATTTAAAACTGATAAATGTCATCGGTAAAATCATCAGAATTCTCTACTATTATTCGTTAAATCTAACCTTAAAAATCATATGACCATGTACGTACAACAATTGTATACAAGTTGTCTCGCTGAGGCAGCATATTACATTGAATCCAATGGCGAAGCGGCAATCATTGATCCTTTGCGTGAAACTGAACCGTATATTAAGTTAGCAAAGGAACGTGGCGCAACCATTAAATATGTTTTTGAAACACACTTTCACGCTGACTTTGTATCCGGGCATATTGACCTGGCAAAAAAGACAGGAGCGAAAATTGTTTATGGTCCTTCGGCAAAAGCTGAATATGATATCACTGTCGCCACAGACGGACAATTTTTCCCATTGGGGGATATAAAAATTGAAGTCTTGCATACTCCCGGACACACACTGGAATCTTCCTGTTTCCTGATGTATGATGATCACAATGTTCCATATGCTTGTTTCACCGGTGATACTTTGTTTGTGGGAGAAGTAGGTCGTCCTGATCTTGCCGTAAAGAGTGATTTATCAAGAGAGGATCTGGCAGGGTTGCTGTTTGAATCCATTCAGAAGAAAATAAACACACTTCCTGATGATGTGATCGTATATCCCGGACATGGTGCGGGATCAGCCTGTGGTAAAAACATCGGCACAGAAACCTGGAGTACAATCGGAATGCAGAAGAAATTAAACTACGCAATGCAACCAATGAGTAAGCAGGAATTCATTCATGTAGTAACCGATGGTTTGACAGAGCCTCCAAAGTATTTCTTTGTTGATGCTGCGATTAATAAAAAAGGATATGAGCCTATTGACGAAGTAATGAAAAGAAATGTCCATAAGCTTTCTCTCGAGGAATTTGAAACTGTAGTGAGCACCGGGGTTACTATCCTGGATGCAAGGGAAGCGGATGTATTTGAAAAAGGGTTTATTCCTGATTCTATTAACATAGGATTAAATGGACAATATGCAGTTTGGGTAGGCTCCCTCATTGATTCTAAGGATCCACTGGTACTTGTTACAGATGAAGGAAAAGAGGAAGAAGCGGTGCTTCGTCTAGCACGTGTTGGTTATGAAAATGTAAAAGGATATCTGAAAGGCGGATTTAAAGCCTGGAAAGATTCCGGAAGAAAAGTTGATCATATTGAAGTAATGCATCCGATCACTTTTGAAAAGCAATATTCGCCGGAAGAGCATGTTATTGATGTTCGTAATGAAGGTGAATGGGCCGGTGGTGTGATCGAAGGAGCACAACTCATTCCATTGACACGATTGACTAAAGAATTTGGTATTCTGGATAAGAACAAGAAATATTATGTGCATTGTGCCGGGGGTTACCGTAGTATGATGGCTTGTTCTATCCTGAGAAAAAACGGATACAGGAACGTCGTGAATATCACCGGTGGAATTAACCTGATGAAGGAGACAAATTACAAGCTGGTCATTCCTCCAAACGTATTTGCTTAAGAAGTCAAAATGAACATGCTGCGAATGTTCGCATTCCACGGGGGTAACAGGTTCAATTATATACAACTTTCATTGTACTTTTGAACCTGTTCTTTCCCGGACTATCAATGACAAAATAATTTCTCCATAATATTCAATCATCATTTTTATTTACCCTCTCAAAATGAAAAAAATAAAATTGTTATCCCTCTTCCTTGTATTGAGTTTAGCCGGTGGAACAATCGCCTGTCAGCAAGGAACTAAATCAAACAATGAAATTAATACTGTATCAGCAACAGATTTTAAAAGTCTCGTTGATCAGCAAAGCGGCATTATCCTCGATGTTCGAACACCTGAAGAATTTGCTGAAGGTCATATACCCGGCGCAATTAACATGGATGTAAATGGACCAAATTTTAAAGACGAAGTTGGAAAACTCGATAAAGGGAAAGCTTATGAAGTTTATTGCCGCTCTGGTAAACGAAGCCTCAAAGCATCTGAGATGATGCAGTCCGAAGGATTTACAAAAGTAACCAATCTGGACGGCGGAATTATGGGCTGGCAGGAGAAAGGATACCCGGTAGAGAAATGACTTTGTTTCTAAAATACAAATGGACACTGGCAGGTGTACTCCTCGGATCAATAGCAGGTTATCTTTACTGGAATTATGTCGGTTGCGCCAATGGCACCTGCATGATCACTTCAGTATGGTACAGAAGCACTTTGTATGGTGCATTATTAGGCGGTTTATTCGCAAATACCTTTTCTACTCCGAAGGAAACTAAAAGTTGAAACTACTACAGTTAACAATATTTTCTTCTTCAATTTAATACGAAATGAAAAATTTCCTTTTGGCAATTTTCATTATGCTTCAGACCGTTGGAATTTTTGCCACCGCACCGGAAATCTTCCGAATAGAACTTGAAGAAGATACAATACCGGGGATGCCCGGACTGCAGTCCTTTGTGCATGCACAATTTGATGGCAAGTGGTTATTCATTGGTGGCCGGACAGACGGTTTACATCGAAGACAACCTTTTGCTTCATTTGATCCCGTTGCAAACAATACAAATATTTATGTAATTGATCCTGTTCAAAAACAAGTTTGGTCAACAACACTTGCAGGATTATCCGATGGACTGATTGAACAATTACAAAGTACGAACATGGAGTTCATCCAGCATGATGATAATTTGTATGTCATAGGGGGATATGGTTATAGTACAATTTCTGCTGATCATATTACTTTTCCGAATCTGACTATCATCGATGTACCCAATACTATTGATGCAATTATTAATGGGAATACAATCGTACCCTATTTTCGTCAGATAACGGACCAGAGGATGGCCGTTACCGGAGGATATCTGGGCAGATTAGATACAGTGATGTACCTTGTTTGTGGACAGCGTTTTGACGGCCGGTACAATCCAATGGGTATGGCAACCTATACACAGGTTTACACGAGTGAAATCCGTAAATTCACAATTAGTGAAATTGGAGGTAACTTGTCTGTTCAAAATTATACAGCTATTCAGGATACAGCGAATCTGCATCGCCGGGATTATAACATGCTGCCTCAGGTATTTCCAAATGGAGAAAAAGGATTTACCATTTTCAGCGGGGTGTTTCAGCCCAATCAGGATTTACCCTGGTTAAATACAATAGACCTTACCGCAAATGGATACAATGTACGTCCGGATTTCAATCAATATCTGAATCAATACCACACTGCAAAAGCCGCACTTTGGGATTCCGCCGCCAATACAATGCATTCCATTTTCTTTGGTGGAATGAGCCGATATACATTAGACACAACAACAAACACACTGGTTGATGATATCAATGTCCCGTTTGTGAAAACAATTAGTTTGATTACGCGATTCGAAAATGATTCTGCAGTTGAATACAAATTGCCCGTGGAGATGCCTGCATTGCTTGGAAGCAGCGCAGAATTCATCCCGGTAATTCAAACAGATGATGAAATCATCCGTCTGAACTCTCTACCCTTCTCAAGAATTCAAATAGGAACAATCGCCGGAGGCATCGAAAGTTCTCTGCCCAATATTTTCTTCATTAATACCGGAGCAGAAAGTGTCGCTTCTTCAAGAGTTTTTAAAGTTTTCTTAATCAAGGAGAGTACTACAGGATCAGGAAGCATTGCAACTCCTGAAGATGCATTTCAGGTACAGATTTTTCCGAACCCTTCAGAATCAGACGTAACAATCGCCATTAATACAAGGATCAGGGGTAATTTATCTGTATTGATTTATAATGAAAACGGGAAGTTACTCGAAACCCTGCAGAATGGATTGGTACAACCCGGACAATTACGTTATACATGGAAATCTCTCGACTATCCAACAGGGAAGTATTTATGTAAGATCCGGTCAGGATTGATTACACAGACTGAATATATTCTTCTAAACAAATAATCATGGCAAAATTTTCAGAAATAATAAACTCGGGAAAGCCTGTACTCGTTGATTTTAGCGCATCATGGTGCGGGCCCTGCAAGATGATGAATCCTATTCTGCTTGAATTAGCAAACAAGCTTGGTGAAAAAGCGATTATTTTGAAAATTGATGTTGATGAGCAACCTCAGGCTGCGGCACATTATGAAGTACAAAGCGTACCAACTTTGCTATTATTTAAAGATGGTCAAATTAAATGGAGACAGTCAGGAGTGATTCCTTCAAACATTCTTGAACAAATTATTCTTCAGAATAGCTAATTTACATTATTATTTTAACCCCATTTAAACTTCATCCTATGGAATTCAATGAACCCCTGAACACCATGCCACGTATTGGTGACAAGGCGCCGGATTTTTCAGCAACGACCACACAAGGTCCTCTAAAGTTTTCAGAATATAATAAAGGTAGCTGGGTGATTTTTTTCAGCCATCCTGCTGACTTTACACCTGTTTGTACTACTGAGCTGACACTTTTCGCTCAGGAGGAAGAAAATTTTAAAAAGATGAATACGAAATTACTCGGTTTGAGTATTGACAGTATTCATTCACACATTGCCTGGATCAACAATGTGAAAAAAAACATGGGAGTAACCATGCGTTTCCCGTTGATTGCAGATATTGACATGAAAATTTCCAAATTGTACGGAATGCTTCAGCCGGGAGAAAGTGAAACTGCTGCCGTACGCGCCGTATTTTATATTGATCCAACGGGAAAAATCAGACTGATCATGTATTACCCTTTGAATGTTGGGCGAAACATGGACGAAATTATTCGTGTACTGAACGCGCTACAGGCAACTGATGTTCACAAACTCGCTTGTCCTGTGAACTGGAAACCGGGAGCTAAATTTATTGTTCCTCCACCAAAAACTGTAAAGGACATGGAAGAGCGCGAGAAGAGCAATTACGAAATGGTTGATTTTTATCTGGCGAAGACTTCAGTTTAGAAAATCAGGTTTTCCCGCAAAGACTCAAAAGGCGCAAAGATTATTTACTTTGCGCCTTTCCCTTTTAAGCAATTGATTTAACAGATTAATTTCAGGTCTGGTTTAAAATCAGGAAATCAGGCTGACGTATAGCTCTTCAACTTTTTTTCTTGCCCATGGTGTTTTACGAAGAAAAGTCAGACTTGATTTTATACTTGGATTGACGCGAAAACAATTGATGGGAATGATTGATCCTAATTCATCCCAGCCGAAGTGTTCAACGAGGTGATTTAAAATTGCTTCCAACGTTTTTCCGTGGAGTGGATCATTGCTTGTCATTTTATTGATGATTGTAGATTGAGGATTGTAGATTGGGGATTGTTGATTGTAGATTGCTGATTTTAGATTGCAGATTTGATAATCAGGGGGCAATGTAGTAATTAGGTTGTTCCGGTGGGCGCCGGGATTATCCTTAAAAGAATCAAATCTATTAACAAATTTTAACCCGGCGACTAGAGTAAAAACATCTTTAAATTTTTTCGTTTAGGATGATATAGGTTAATTTTAAAAAATAATTTATCATTGATGTCCAATGGTTGCATCCCTGATCGTCATAGACATATAATCTCAACTATTAACCTTAAAATTTTACAAAATCATGGATTCTACAACAAATGCACTGAATTGGTTTGAAATTTCCGTTTCGGATATCAAACGCGCCAGGAAATTTTACGAAACTGTTTTTGAAATTGAAATGCCTGTGCAGGAAATGATGGGAATGCAAATGGCCTTTTTTCCTGCTGAGGACATGAATGGAAAAGTTTCCGGCGGGCTGGTTCAGGGTCCAATGCATAAGCCGAGTGCGGATGGGGCGAAAATTTACCTAAATGGAAACCCGGATCTTTCGAATGCTTTGGGAAAAATTGAAAAAGCGGGTGGGAAAGTCATGATGCCGAAAACAAAAATCAGCGACGATATTGGTTACATGGCTTTTTTCACGGACTCTGAAGGTAATGCACTTGCCCTGCATTCCAATAAATAAGTCATTCGCCAAAAAGGATTTGGCATCTAAATCCGTTTCAAAAAACACGAGGAATTTGATCTTTCAATCTGCAGATTCCTTCGTGTTTTTTTTATCAGGAATTTCTAATTAAACTTATAATCAAAATACAGTCATGAAAGAATTTCTATTGATATTCAGAAGAGAAAACCCTACACGTGAGACTCAGCCTTCACCGGAACAAATGCAGGCCATGATGAAACCCTGGCAAGACTGGATTGGTAGCATTGCTGCGCAAAACAAATTATCCAGTCCGGGCAACCGGTTGGACAGTGATGGCCGCGTAGTGAAACCAAACAATGTAATTACGAACGGCCCTTACGCTGAAATTAAAGAGGCTATTGGTGGATACATTGTTGTGAAAGCCAATAATCTCGACGAAGCCACACAATTGGCCAGTGGTTGTCCGATATTTTCAGTTGGTGGAAATGTCGAAGTAAGGACGATAGTCCCCATGGATGAAAACAATTGACCTAATTAAACCTCCTGAAATATCGGGAGGTTTGCTTTTTTATGCAGGACCAGGATCACATACCACATTTATTCAGAACTGAATACAGAAAGATTATCTCTGTATTGTGTAAGCATTTTGGTTTTGAGCACCTTGAAACAGCGGAAGATCTGGTGAGCGACACTTTTTTATTAGCGGCAGAAACCTGGGGATTGAAAGGATTGCCAAAAAATCCAACAGGCTGGCTCTATACTGTTGCAAGAAATAAAATGCTGGATGTGATCCGTCGTGAAAAATTATTCAATGAAAAAATTGCTCCCACGATTAAACAGGAGCAAGCTTCTTTTCAGGAAACAGCGATTGACTGGTCGGCACAAAATATCAATGACAGCCAATTGCAAATGATGTTCGCGATCTGTACGCCGGCAATTTCCGCAGAGTCACAGATTGGCTTGGCACTGAGTATCCTTTGCGGATTTGGCACAGAAGAAATCGCGGATGCATTTTTAAGTGGCAAAGACACTATTTACAAAAGGCTTTCACGGGCTAAAGAGAAATTACGAGCTGAAAAAATCAAAATTGAATTTCCATCCAATACAGAAATTCATTTGCGTCTGGAGAATGTACTTACTACCCTTTACCTGCTTTTCAGCGAAGGGTATTATTCTACTTCTCAAAATACCATTTTACGTAAAGAGTTATGCGTTGAGGCCATGCGTCTGACATTAATGTTGACTGAAAATGAATTCACCAATATGCCGTCAGTTAATGCTTTGCTTTCTCTCATGTGTTTTCATGCATCTCGTTTTGACGCGCGAATCAATCCCAACGGGGAAATTGTCTTGTACGAGGAACAGGATGAAAAATTGTGGAACCAGGAATTGATTGCTAAAGGTGAAATGTATCTCACACGTGCTTCTAAGGGAAAACGATTGTCAAAATATCATCTTGAAGCTGCAATTGCTTATTGGCACACACAGAAAACCGATTCGGTTGAAAAGTGGGAAAACATTCTCCAGTTGTATAACCGATTGTTGCAGCTTGAATATTCTCCGATGGCTGCATTGAATAGAACTTACGCTTTATCTAAAGCGAATGGAAAAACAGAAGCTATTAAAGAAGCAGAAAAACTGAATTTAGACGATAATCATTTGTACCACACTTTGCTTGGAAACCTTTACCAGGCAATCGATATTCAAAAAGCATTGGACCATTTGCGCAGAGCTTTATCACTTGCAAAAACGGCTGCAGACAAAGCAATTATTTCTTCGAGTATTTCACGTCTCAGCAATTAATCAAATCAGATTATCGGGTGTGGTTTACCAATAAGGATATCCTTCTTATTGTCTGAGAATCTTCACCAACCAGTTGAAGCATATAAACTCCATTAGCTATGTCAGACAAGTTGATATGGAATTCAGCGCCTTTAAACTTTTCATAAATGAGTTGTTGGCCGGTTAATGTAAACAGTGTGTAATGGATTGGTTCAGTTGATGCCCATGTGTTAAGAACAGTAACCACGTTGACAATTGGATTGGGGTACGCCATAACATCCGGTTCATTTAAAATTGTCTGAACACTTGTAGGCTGATCTACAACACTAAATGTATCACACAAATTACAGTTGTTGGCATCGGTAACACAAACACTATATGTACCTGAAATCAAATTTTGAAGATCCTGAGTCATCATTGAGTCTGACCATGCATATTGAAATGCAGGAGTTCCTCCTGTAACAGTCAGATCGATGCTTCCATTGGCACATGCAATACAAGTGGTGTTTACAACACTGCCGGAAATTGAAATTGGCAAAGGGTCAACCAATGAAAAAGAGATTGTATCTGTGCATGTCATACTATCGGTCGCCACAACAGTGTATGTTCCCATACACAAACCCGTAATGAGCGGGCCTGACTGGGTTGGATTTGTAAGCCATGAATAATTTATCGGTCCTTGACCTGTAGCCGTTGAGAGTGCAATACCATCACAAGATCCGGCACATTTTGGATTTGTTGGAGTAACAGTATTCAGCAGTTGGATTGGATTTGTAATTGTAATTGCAGCGGTTGATTGACAGCTTCTTGAATCTGTAACTGTGACAATATAGGAACCCGCGCACAAACCTGATGCGGTTGCCTGTGATTGAACAGGGTTTGTTGACCAGGAATAAGTAAAGGGTCCATGACCGGTTACAACAGCATTTGCGGTTGCGTTGCACTCACCAAAACAGTTTATTGGTGTGGCAACAAAAAGCTGACTTGCACAAAAATTTCCCGGGACAATTTTTGCGACAAAAATATCCAGAAGGGTATCTCCTATTAGATTAATTGAGTCAAAAACGCAGGAATCAACAAATTCACCACAAACATTAATATTTCCGGTCATATCAGTTCCTACACCTCTGCCTCTATCGTTTCCAAGTCCACCGAACGATCGCACCCAGTTCAGGTTTGATCCGTCCGCAGTGTAGCTGGCGATAAATACATCCGCGAAACCATTTGATACTACGCTATCAGCTCCAAATATTCCGGTAGTAGCGTAATCACCGATTACAAAAACATTTCCGGAAGTGTCGTGGGAAATTCCTCTGCCAATATCGTTTTCTTCTCCACCGCCGGATACAACCCACAAATTATTTCCGGAACTATCGTATGCAGCAAGGAACATGTCTAAATTTCCTTTTGAATAAGCCATGTTGTTACCAAAGTGTCCGGATTGAAATTCGCCGGTGATTAGTATTTGACCATTTACGTTCTTAGTGATATCCCATGCCCTGTCAAAACCTGTATCTCCGGCCTGAATAGCCCAACTCAACGTTCCGTTGACATCAAATTTGGAAAGAAATATATCAGTATGTCCATTTCCATGAAGTGTAACAGAAGGAGAAAACTGAGCAGTTCCGGCAAAATATCCGGTAAGATAGACAGCTCCATTGTGATCGCTGACAACACCATAAGCTTTGTCGCTATCTGTTCCACCTATTCGTCTTGCCCATTGAAAATTTCCGAGAGGATCAAATTTGACTAACATACCGTCATAGTCACCTGCTGTTGTGAAAAGAAAAGTAGAATCGTAGTATGTGTCCCCTTTAGTTGCTCCACATGCATACACATTGCCCATCTCATCACAAGTCACTCCGTAGCCTCTGGTTTGTAAAAAGCCTCCGACACTGATATTGCGAACCCAGGCGATAGTTCCTGCAGTATCGTATTTAGCGATGAACATATTGTTGACACCGGGACCATTTGTTACTTTCATAATACCATCCCAATAACATGTATCGTCAAATTCACCAACGACAAACAAATTCCCCAATCCGTCCAGGGTGATGGATTGGATTTTATCTCCTCCTTTACCTCCTGCCACTTTGGCCCAGATCAAATTTCCATTCGGATTATATTTTGCAAGAAAAATATCATGTATTCCTGCGGAACTCAGGATTATTCCATTTCCAAAATTCGCGTCAAATTCTATCTGCCCTGCGACATATGTATTTCCAGCGGAATCTGCGACCAGATCGTAACCTTCGTCAAACCCTTCACTTTGTATACTTTTTGACCATTGAAAAGTTTGCGCCAGTAATAAACCCGGAGCAAGAAGAAAGGCGGCAATCATCAATTTTCTAAACATCAATTAAATACAATTAAATATATTATTATAAATTCAAACGAGGTTGCTATCAGCGAAAATGGCAGCGTAAATTTTATTTCTCTAAATCAAAAAGAACCTATAAGGTTGATTTCAGATAAATCAAAGTATTTGCGTACTTCAATTGAAAATAACTTTTTCTCAGTTTTGTAAGTTTATCTTCCAGGAGATTAATTCTTTTTGTCTGATTCTTTATCAGCTCGTTTTTTAAACGCATGGCATTAATAACCTCCTCGCTATTCATCTTTCTTTTTATTAAACTGATTACACAAAACTTATTTTACCAATTGCATAAAGTGTATTGTATTAACCAATTTTGAGCGATACAAAATATCTATAAAACTCTGTGTCTGAATTTACAATCAAGGGAATATTTACTTTCAAATCTTTGAAGCAAATAAGGAAAATTCATTTCGGGAATTTTATTCAAGCATTGAGGAAACAAACTTGGAAAGAACACTTGTTTGTTATCGCTCAAAACGGGCTAATTTCATTTATGATTTTCAGGCAATTATTTTTGCTTGTGGGTATATTTTTTTCCAGACATCCAGTGAGGAAAGCTTATTGATTACAATCATTGTTTTGTGATCAAGTCTGACTTTAATTCGTTCAGTGAATTTGTCAATGTTTTGCGGAATAATCTTTTTTTGTTTCATACTTCAGAATATTGATACTATTTCAAAATTAAAAATGCTGATTTCAATTTCATTTGCCCGGTAGATGACACCATTTTCATATCCGGTATAAATTGAATTATTCATCAAATGTGAGGACAATGGAGTTGAAATGTGTTACATAATTTCACCGGATTGTTACATAATTCACATTCATTTTCATCAATTTCTTTCAAGGAAAAGCACAGAAAACACCTGAATATTCGTCAAAAAGGCAGTTTAACTTAATATTCCAGGAATCTGATTACAGTTATAATAGAAGAATTTTCGCGCTTCAATACATGAAGCAGACTTTAAATTCCGAATGAGGTTCGCTTTTTGAAAATAAAAAAAACATACATGCGAATCAATCACATGTATGTTCATTTATAAACCCTATTCACTTATCTTACTGCTATATTGGTTTTAAGGCCCCACATTTCAACCATTGCTTTTTCTTCTTTTTGATTAGGAATAGTTTTGTATTCAAAAACGATTTTCTTCAAACTTCTTTCACCGCCATTCAGATCGATAATCTTACTTGCTGTACCATTGAGAACAGGAGAATTCACGGCTATTTTTTGGTTATCACCTGATTCATAGAAAACTTCGAGACTGATCAACTGAATTGAAGCTTCGGAAACTCTGAATTGGATGGATGCGAAACGATCAGCTCCGACAACTACAAATTCGTCATGATCCCTGACAAAATCAACAGATCTTGATCCTATTTTGTGCCAGCCTTTTTTATCGCTTAAAACAACACTAGGAGCTTGCATAGATGAAGCTTCCGCTTTTCCCTGTTTGTCAAGATTTGTTTTTTGTCCCCAAATTTCAACATGAGCCTTTTCATCCTTTGCATTTGCAAGTGTTTTGTATACAAAGACAACTTTTTTAAGGTTTCGTTCTCCACCATTGAGGTCAATTACTCGGCTTGATTCACCTGCATTCAACCGGGTACGCAACGCGAGATCTTGTTTATCACCACTTTCGTAATACACTTCAATTGAAACCAATTCAATAGCTGCTTCATCTACTTTAAATTGTAAGGCTGAAAATCGATCCGCTACCATGACCATAACTTCATCACGATCTTTTTTAAAATCGACTGTTCTCTCTCCGATTTTATGCCATCCTGTTTTATCACTTAGTACAACAGCGGGTGTTTGGGCACTTGCGATTGAAATTCCTCCCCACAAAGTAAGGAATGCCAACTGGATTAGTTTTTTCATTTTTAAAAATATTAGTTTGTTAAATTTATTGTTGATTATGATGGCAAAGGTCCTCAGGATTGATGGGAAGATCGTTACACAATTAAATTTTTTCCTTACACCATTCACACATTTTCTTCTTAAAAATCGGGTTTCAGGAGTACCGGAATTTATTTAAAATCCCGATTTAGCCACTTTTGTCCCGAATTTCTCGTGAGCATTAAGATCCTGCTTGCTATGAGCTGTTTCATATTCGTAAATTAGTTCTCCAGGAATAAAATACTGCTCCAGACAAGCTGCTACAATATTGTAGCGACGAATCACCTTACCGGGTTTCAACTGAGCCTTACGGGACATCAGTTCTCTGAACTTCTTATAACCTTCGTATGTAGTGTCCATAATTATTATTTTTTTAAGTAATCACTTCTCTTATTTAACCCGGACTCTGTTCTCAGTTCGGGATACATCTTCGCACGCCAATTCAAGCTTGTCAAGATTTTTATACAATTCGGTTCTAAAATTATTCCAATTACCTTCTCCAACCATTACATATGTCTCAAGGGACTGGTTTAATTGTTTATTTTCCTTTTCCAGCAGATAAAATTTACCAGAAATGCTTTCATCCAGACTTGAATCCTTTAGAAATATTTTTTCTTTTAAAGTCAGAATGGTTACTTCGTTGGCTTTAATTTTCAACTGCGCTTCACGAACAAATTTTCGAAACTCGCTATTTACTTCATTTTGCGTTGAGGATATTTCAGATGACGTGATGCCGGATTTCTGAACCTTCTCCTGAACAGGTTCTGCTTTGGAAATATCATTATTCGCCCTTGAATCACAAGCAACAATAAATATTGCAACGAGTGAACTACATATTAATACCGCTAATTTTTGTGTCAAAAATTTATTAAATTCCATTTCCTGCCTTTCTCTTATCCTTATTATTTCTCACTAAAAGTTTTTACCTATATATAAAGAACATCTCTTTGACTTTAATTACGAAGATTCTGATTATAGTAAATGAATGAAGAACTGTGATACTTACTTTATGCTGAAGAGCTTTCCTGTCTGACATGATTTCAATCAATTAATACTGATTTTTCTGGCAAAAAAAGCGACACTGGCTTTTCTATGCAGAAATTTTATTTTTACCAACAAAGGGTTTCGTTAAACAGTATTTTCTTGTACAAAGATCGTTGCTGCTACAGGCCTGCCTGTTACATAATATCTTTTTTATCTTACACAATTCACGTATTCAAATTCCCGGAGAAAGAATTGGTAATTAGATGATTTGAATCATGTATTTCGAGGAATACATCAAAAAAAATGACCAATCAGAATAAAATTATCAATTGCGAAAAAATAAAAAAGGCACAGGGGTGGTAATCCCTGCGCCTTTCAAAATTGAAAATAAAATCACTTCAGTGGTTTACGCTTTATAATGTAATGGTTTCTTTTTAGAAAGCGCTGCTGCCGGTTCCGGAACCCAGTGGTGAAGGCCTCCAGCTAGTTCATCATTGAAAGTCGTCGGGATGTCGCCGGCCAGTGTACGGTCTTTCCAGGTCAGCGTCTGTTTACCATCGTCTCGTCTTTGCATTTCAATACAATTTTCTACCGGGCAAACCAATGAGCACAAGTTACAGCCTACACAATTCTCTTCGATAATAGTTGGTTTACGATTCAACGGATCATCGCTCAATGCGATTGCCTGATGAGCACCGTCTTCGCATGCTGTATAACAAAGCTGGCATCCGATACATTTATCTTCGTTGATATTGGCGACGATTTTATATTTCAGATTGAGGTCTTCCCAGTGCATTACATTCTTCAATGCACGTCCTCTCATTTGTTCTATCGTTTCAAATCCTTTTTCGTCCATGTAACGTTCGAGACCGGCGACCATTTCGCGGATAATTCCGAAACCATAATGCATCACTGCTGTGCAAACCTGAACTGAAGTAGCGCCGAGCAAGATAAATTCAACTGCATCTCTCCAGTTTTCGATTCCACCAATGCCGGAAATCGGGATGGTAACATCGGGATGTTGAGCGCAGTTCTTCAGCATGTTCATCGCGATGGGTTTTACAGCGGGGCCGCAATAACCTCCATTTGTACTTTTTCCATCGACAACCGGATACGTTACAAAGTTGTCGATATCCACACCAACAAGACTTTGAATTGTATTGATCAAAGAAATTGCATCTCCTCCACCTTCCTGTGCTGCGCGTGCAGGTCGGGTAATATCAGTGATATTGGGAGTTAGTTTTACGATTACCGGAACTTTAGCTACTTCTTTCACCCAGGATACGATCGTCTTGAGGACTTTCGGTTCCTGACCAACTGCAGAACCCATTCCGCGTTCACACATTCCGTGCGGGCAACCGAAATTCAATTCCAGTCCGTCAGCTCCAGCGTTTTCAGCATCCTTAACAATCTGATGCCATTGTTCACGTGTTTCTACCATAAGTGAGGCGATCACGGCATGATCCGGAAATCGCTTTTTCACTTCTTCAATTTCACGAAGGTTGTCTGCAAGCGGACGATCGGTGATCAGTTCGATATTGTTGAAACCAACCATTCTGTTATCGCGGTAATTCAATGCGCCATAACGGCTCGAGACATTTACAACGGGAACACCGAGAGTTTTCCAAACCGCCCCGCCCCAACCGGCATCGAACGCTTTCATGATCTGGTAACCACTATTTGTGGGTGGTGCAGAAGCCAGCCAGAATGGATTGGGGGATTTGATTCCGGCGAGATTGGTATGAAGATTAGCCATAGAGAATTTTGGATTGAGCTTAATGTCTCAAATATCGTTAAAAAACAATATAAAACACAAGAATTCCAAAATCTGTAAAGATTCCAAAAATGGCATTGGCCTCCTATGTTCGGAAATTGTAAGATCCGGTGTTCTTCTGAAAAACGAGAAGCGGAATGTGTGGTTAAAAATGGTAAAGACAATCGATTCATAAAAAAGTATGCCACCAAAAAAAGTAAACAGACTTCGTAGAAGAACCCGTCAACGTCAAAGGAGCACATTACAAATGCGAATTGCAGTTGTGAGTGCATTTTTGTTTTTTCTTGTCGCTGGAGTAATTTTCATTTATTCCAATTTCGGAAACAGTGAAGATGCAAAAGCCGGTACGACATATACATGGAATGGAAGCCTGGGTTCTGAATGGGGACTTACCGGTAATTGGACACCTTCGGGAACCCCGGGGGCATCAGACATAATTATCATTGGTTCAACTGCGCATTCTCCTGTGCTTGCTGAAGCCACTACCATTGCTTCACTCACTCTTAATAATGGAGCGGTACTGAGTACAAACGGAAATCCGCTTTCGTTGAGTGGAAATTTTACGATGAACACTGGGGCTACACTCGATATCAGCACAGGAAATTTTTCGGTGAATGGAAATTGCACTATCAACGGAGGAACAATTTCCGGTAATGGAACATTTACCGCTTCAGGAACAAATACTGTCTTTGGTTCATCTGCCGGAAGTCCGGTGATTCAGCCGCCGGTTGTCGCGACAACAAATTCTGTTACTTTCAGAAATACTACATTTCAAAACTCAGTTACCATTACCAAGACAGGAAATGGAAACGACCATAGTTATGGCGGCAATACTTTTAACAATGCTGCCGCATTTATCAATAATGGTTCAGGAAATTTTCTTTTTTCAAATACTACGAAAGATATTTTTAACGGCGATGTGTATTTCACAAATACAGGCAACGGCATTATTTATCCGGCATACAATGATGCAAGCGGAACGCAATTCAATGGAAATATAACTGTAAGCTCTACGAATGGTAGTGGAATTCAATTTGGTTCCGGCACAGGAAGTGCCACAGTCGCTAATGGAAAAACGATCTCCATTAGCGCCGGTGGATTTACAAAAGGAACTTTGCTTTTAAAAAGATTTACTCAATCAGGAAATGCGGCGGTAAATTTATCCATGGGAGCTAACAGTACCCTGATCTTAGGACCGGGATCAACATTGAATGGTGATGTGACAAGTAGTTCAGGAGTACTTCAATTGAATGGCTGCACTTTTGGTGGCTTGAGTGATCTTACCAAAACCGGTAATTCAAATGATCAGAGTACGGGCGCGAATACATTCAATGGAAATAGCACTATCACGAATTCGGGTAATGGTTACTTGCTTTTAGGTAATACAAATGCAGATGTGTGGAATGGAGATGCTTCATTCATAAACAATGGCAGCGGACATTTCTTTATTGCGTACAACTCAGCCGGTAACAGAGTCAGCGGAAGCGCAAGCATTCAGAATACCGGAACAGGCGGCGGTTCAACTAATTTTTATGTATGTGAATCAGGAGCTTCTTCTTCTATACAGTTTGATGGTCCGGTTGAAATTGTCAACGGAGGAACATCTACTAATGCCGTTGTCCGGTTTGGAAATAAAGGCGCAACAACTTTTAATGACGACCTGACATTGAATTGTACATCGGGCAGTAACAGTAGTTACGGAATTCATTTGGGAGTTTCCGGAGGAACAGGAAATACAACCCTGGCTACAGGAAAAACCATCAGGATAGGTGCGTCGGGATTCAGTAAAGGGGCTTTGCAGTTCAATAATTTTACGCAAGTCGGAAACGCTGCAATTGATCTTCCTTTATCCGGAATAGCGACATTGCTATTTGGACCATCTACTTTCATTGGAGGAAATATTGAAAGTACTTGTCCAGGTGTAACTTTCAATGGGGGAACCTTCAATGGCACAGCATCCTTCACAAAAACAGGAAGCAGCAATGAAACATCGAATGGCGGAAATAAATTCCGTTCTACTCTTGAACTTCAAAATACAGGCAGCGGAAATATTCTTATGGGGAATTCAAATCCGGACAGTATTACCGGGAATCTTTCCGTAATTAATTCCGGCAGCGGATATGTTTACCTTGCACATAACAGTGTCGGGAATAATTATGCAGGAGATTGCAGCTTGTTGAATTCCGGTTCAGGTTCTGACAATAGGATTCAGATCTGTGAAAGTACAGGTTCATCAGCTGTGTTTGGCGGGAATGTATCGGCTCTGAATACAAGTTCTGCAAACACTGCTCTTATTCGTTTTAATATACGTGGCAATTGTACCTTCAATGGCAATATCAATATAGGAAATACAACATCCGGCGCAGGAACGACGGGTATTTACTTCTGTTATCCAGGATATACAGGTGCCGCAACACAAGCGGCAGGAAAAATTTTTACGATCGATAGTATTGGCTTTACCAAAGGAAGTTTGTTCCTGGGTTATTTCACACAGAATGCAAATACAGATGTGAACCTCACTCTGAGTGGTACATCTACACTTACATTCAGCACAGGAACTACTTTCAACGGTAACATGAGCTGTACGGCACCATCGTTATATCTGAATGGAAGTACTTTCAATGGAACCTTTACAGGTACGAAAACAGGTAGTTCTTCCAACAATTCGAATGGAGGAAATATTTTCGGTTCGACATTTACGCTTACAAATTCAGGAAGTGGAAATTTTCTGACCGGGAATACACTACCGGATCAGTTTGGAGGTGATGCTACTTTCACAAATTCAGGAACTGCTTATATCCAGCTGGCACACAATGTGGCTGGAACGATATTCAATGGAAATACAACTTTCAACAATACAGGTAGCGGGTCAGATGCAAGGATACTGGTATGTGATGGAGCTGCTGCGGCATCAGCAGTGTTCAATGGCGATGTTACAGCCAACAATACCGGAACCGCGAATACATGTCTGATACGATTTAATCTAAGAGGTACATGCACATTCAATGGAAATATTGTTGTGCATTCTACTGCAGGTTCCGGAAACAACAGTTACGGGATTTATTTTGGCTGGAACACCTATACAGGTTCTGCGGTATTGGCGGATTCAAAAACAATTACAGTAGGTGGAACAGGGTTTACAAAAGGTGTTTTGAATCTAATCAATTTTACTCAGAGCGGATCGACGGCACAAACACTTAACCTTACCGGAAGTAGTCAGACTGTCATTGGACCTGCGAGTTCATTTGGCGGTAACTTAACACTGACTTCACCCGGTGTATTACTGAATGGGGCAACTTTCAGTGGCACTACCACTGTGATCAAGACAGGAAGTACAAATGATGATGGCCGGGGTGGAAATACTTTTCAGGGAATAACAAACATCACGAATAGTGGCAGCGGATATCTGAAAATGGGGAATAACAATCCTGATGTTTTTAATTCCGATGCCAATTTCAACAATACGTCTTCCGGTAATTTTTACATCGCCGATAATTCATCCGGCAATCAATTCAATAGGAATACGACCTTCAACAATTCCGGTACAGGAGCAGATGTCAGGATGATGATTGCAGAAAGTACAGGTTCAGGATGTACATTTAACGGTGATGTTACCATTTTAAATGCAGGAAGTACGGATGGATTTGTCCGGTTCAATCTTCGAGGATCATCCGTGTTCAATGGAAATATCCTTCTAAGCAGCAGTTGCGGTACTTCAAGTAATTATGGAATCTGCTTCAGCTGGCCGGGGTATTCAGGAACAAGCAGTCTGGCCAGTGGAAAAACAATCAGCGCTCCAACAGGCACATTTACAAAAGGAAATCTCTTCCTGGCGAATTTTACACAAAATGGAAACACCCCTCAGAATATCCGGTTGAATGGAAACGCTTTATTGAATATTTATTCAGGAACAACATTTAATGGTCCATTGAATGCTGCATCTCCGGGAATTCAGTTAAATGGAGGAATTTTCAACGGAGTAAGTGCGTTTGTAAAAACAGGAACTTCGAATGATAACTGGAGTGGAAATAATAAATTCAATTCGACATTCTCGTTGACAGACAGCGCCAATGCGACGATCACGCTTGCACAATCAACTGCTGATGATTTTAATGGTGACGCGACATTTACAAATACAGGTACAGGTATTCTCTATATCGCGCACAACGATGCATCGGGAACTGATTTCAATGGGAACATTATCCTGAACAATACAAGCACAGGGGGGATTCGATTCTGTCAAAGCAATGGAACAGCAGCTCTGGCATCCGGCAAAACAATTTCGGTCGGAGCTTCCGGTTATAATGCGGGGGATTTGTATTTAAGAAAATTCACTCAAAATGGTTCCTCATCTGTAAACCTCACCGGTACCGGAACAGCTGCAATTTATTTTCAATCAGGATCCACATTTAACGGCACACTTGTTACAGCCTTTCCGCAGGTATATTTAAATGGCTCCACCTTTAACGGAACATCACAATTCGAGAAAACCGGAATTACAGACAATTCCTCTTCTGGAGGAAACACATTCAACGGACCCGTACTGATTAAAAACAGCAGTACTGCAATCATGTATCTTTCCAACAGTACAGCAGACGACTATAATAGTTCTGCAACATTCCAGCAGACGGGAACAGGAGTTTTATATCCTGCATATAACAATAACAATACATTTGCAGGAGATATTTCATCCATTGGCACCAACGCAAATCTAACGTTGGGGGCCGGAGGTGGTACAGTCACTATCAATGGATCTTCCGCGCAAACCATAACGGGAAACAATGCATTCGCATTTAACATCCGTCGTTTCGTGATGAACAATGGAACAGCAGGATTAACTTTGAATGTTCCCGTTACGATTACGAATTCCATCACCCTTACAACAGGAATGATTTATACAACTGTTACGAATCCGCTCATCATTGACAATGGAATCAATACAGTGTCGGGTGTAAGCAATTCCAGTTTTGTAAACGGGCCTGTAAAAAAAGTAGGAAATCAGTCCTTCACATTTCCGGTTGGAAGGAACAATATGTATCGTCCGGTATCCATGACAGGACCCTCCTCTTCCACTGACCAGTTCATGGCAGAGTACCAACATATTGATCCGATATCCATAGGTAATGTAAACAATCTGGATCCCGGACTGAATCATGTGAGTCGCTGTGAATACTGGGTACTGAACAGAATGAACGGCGTTTCAAAGGTAACTGTCACCATCAGCTGGAACACGAATAGTTGTGGTGTAACTACTATCGGGGATTTGCGTGTCGCAAGATGGGATGTGGCCAGTAACAAATGGAAAGATCATGGGAACAACGGAACAACCGGAAACTCGACAAGCGGCACTTTGCAATCCAGTTCACAACCTACAGTTTATGGAACGTTTACACTTGGCTCATCTACAAACAACAATCCACTTCCTGTGGAGTTGTCTGAATTTACTGCTCAGCTGATCAGTTCAACAGTTGTCATTAACTGGAAAACGATGAGTGAAATAAACAATTCATATTTCGATATCGAAAGAAGTAGTGATGGACAAAATTTCACGTCCATCGCAAAAGTACCGGGTAGTGGCAACAGTACTGAAATGCATAGTTATATGTATGAAGATTTTGCACCATTGGATGGTGTTTCATTCTATCGTTTAAGACAAACCGATTTCGATGGAAAATATGAAATCTTCGATCCTGTTTCCATTAATAGCAAAGGCGATGATGGAGAATTTAAAATTCTGTCCATATCACCAAATCCATTCAGCACATCTGTCAAAATCGATTATTTCAGTCCTGCGCAGGGTGAAATGGATTTTCAGCTGATGGATATCGGCGGGAATGTAGTTGCGTCCTCACACCGATCTTCGGATCATGGTGTGGAAGTGGAAGCAATACAAAACCTTGAGGGTTTGCAGACCGGTGTTTACTTTTTAAAAATCACCAGAGACGGAAAGGATGCAGGGACTACGAAATTGTTGAAGAATTAAAAATATAGTTTCGGAATTTCGTATTCAATCAGGATGAAATTATTGGTGCTTTAATTCCGCGGACACTTTAATCCAATGTATCCCCGATTTGTAATTGGGGCTTTAAAATGAATATAGCGACTTGCTTTTTTTAGACACAGAGTTACGCGGAGTGCTTCACAGAGTTACACAGAGAAGTAAAGTGAATTATTGAATTACAATCCAAGGTAGGATTTGATTCCATGAGCGGCTTTGCGTCCATCGGCGGCAGCATTGACAACTTCCTGGCCTCCGCTCACTGCATCACCGGCAGCGAAATATTTCGGATTATTTGTCTGGCCATTTTCTTTGTTCACGACAATACATCCTTTTTTGTCCATTTCCAATCCATTGATGTTTTTCAAAAACTCAAGTTGTTTAGACTGGCCGGTTGCTTTGATCACCCAATCACATTCTACAAAAAATTCTGATCCCGGGATATTTTCCACTTTGCCATTTTCAGTTTTTGTACGGATAAACTGAACTCCGTTCACTTTGCCATCACCACGAATTTCGAGAGGGGCGACATTGAACATGCCTTTCACTCCGGTACCTTTGGCAAGATCGTATTCAAATTCATAGGCACCCATTTCTTCTTTGCTGCGACGATAAGCGAGAATGACAAGTTCCGCGCCCATACGTGCACTTTCAGAAGCGGCATCCATGGCAGTATTTCCTCCGCCGAGAACAATTACTTTTTTCGGAACATTTATGGCATGATGTTTCTTCCTGAGCTCTTCAACAAACTCAACAGCGCCAAAACAATTCTCCTGATCTTCGCCTTTAATTTTCAGACCTGAAGTTAGTCCAAGTCCGATTCCAAGAAAAACAGCGTCATAAGACTTTTCAAGTGATGCAACATCTTCTTTAGTAAGGATCGAACTATCGTATTTCACAGTGTATCCAAATTGCATTTCAAGATAAGCCATTTCTTCAAGGGCTTCTTTATTTGAAATTTTATACGGTGCAACACCGTGAACTGTAAGTCCAGATGATTGTTTTTTTGCTTCGAATATATCCACAGCAAATCCGAGCATTCTTAATTCACATGCGCAAGATATCCCTGCCGGTCCGGCACCAACGATAGCGACTTTTTTTCCGTTTGATTTTCCCGGAGTGAACAGTTGTTTCTTTGTACGGATAGCCTGGCGTGTCGCGTAACTTTGCAAACGACCGATTTCAATTGGTTTCACATCCTGATGATTGTAAACACAAGCGCCTTCACAAAGAACTTCTGTCGGACACACTTTTCCACAAGCGTAACCAAAGTAATTCGAATCGTAGATTGTCTTCGCAGCACCGATAGCATTGGCGGAATTAATTTGCCGGATGAACAGCGGAATATCAATACCGGTCGGACAGGCATTCACGCAGGGAGCATCGTAGCAAAAAAGACAACGTGAGCTTTCGTAATATGCTTCCGTTGAATTCATCAATGGCTTCAGCGGTGCAAAATTTTCTTCGAATTCTTTTTCGGTGGAGGGCGCTTTGTATTCGGACATGTTGAATTGTAGATTGTTGATTTTTGAATGTTGATTTACATTGGAGTTATTAAGTTATTAGGTTATTGAGTTATTGGAACCTGATTAATGAAGTCATAATAACTTAACAGCTTAATAACCTAATAAAGCATTCAAAGTTCTGTCATGCGGCCATAAGTCTCCGGGCGGCGGTCGCGATAGAATTGCCAGGTGGAACGGACTTCTTCTATCATATCGAGATCAAAGTCGGCGATCAAGAGTTCGTCTTTATCTTCAGATGCCTGCGAAAATATTTGTCCGCGCGGATCCACGAAATACGAAGAACCGTAGAACTTGCCAAGATTCCATGGCTTCTCCTCACCTACTCTGTTGATACAGCCCATAAAATAACCATTGGCTGCGGCATGTGCAGGTTGTTCTAGTTTCCAGAGGTACTGTGAGAGTCCGGCAACAGTAGCTGAAGGATTGTAAACGATTTCTGCGCCATTCAATCCAAGAATGCGTGCGCCTTCAGGGAAGTGACGGTCGTAACAAATATATACACCAATCTTTGCATACTTTGTCTGGAACACCGGATAACCAAGGTTCCCTGGTTTGAAGAAGAATTTTTCCCAAAATCCGGATGTATGAGGAATGTGGTTCTTGCGGTATTTGCCGAGGTATTTTCCATCGGCATCAATTACAGCAGCTGTATTGTAAAGTACGCCGGCTTGTTCCTTTTCATAAATCGGAACGATGATGACCATGTTGTACTTTTTTGCATACTCTGCCATTCGATCTGTTGTTGGCCCCGGAACCGTTTCGGCTGATTCATACCAGGCTTTATCTTGTCCCGGACAGAAATAAGGTGTATTGAAAATTTCCTGGAGGCAAAGAATTTGTACTCCTTTTTTTCCCGCTTCTTCGATGAGAGGAATGTGCTTTTGCACCATTGCTTCCACGATTTCAGGAATTGTTCCTTCGCCTTCTGTTTTGGGGAGGGACATTTGGATTAATCCGGATTTAATTTTACGAGGCATGAAATGAGTTATTAATTTAGAATTATGAATTTAGAATTATGAATGTGGTCACGAGATTTGATAGAAGGAGGAAATTCGGGAGCTTTAATATTAATAATTATGAATGAGTGAATACGATATTTCAAGTGTTATGTAATAGGGTTTTACCTCACAGAATAGAATGATCAAATTTGTGAATCATATATACTCATGTCGGGTAGATTGTAATCACTCTCTTCTTCCTGTAAATATCTGGATTTAGTAGTTAGAATAATACTACTTATTATTTTTACAACTTCATTACATTCTGCATTAACTTTTAGGAAAACTTCGTTGCCAATGTATTCACTGTCTTTTAATAATTCCAACCAATAGCCCGCCTCTCTTGCTTCCTTTAATGCAATACTCAACTTGTGAACAAAGTCCCTTTTTGATTCGGCACTTGTTGCCTCCCGTACATTAGATCCAACAGAAGTTCCAGATCGAACAAGTTGTTTCGAAAGCACAAACTCCTTTTTCTCTTGTGTTAATTGCTTATACACCATGATAATTGACAAAGCAAATTGATATGATTTAGCTTCTACAACATTATCTGATTTATCTCTCATTTTAGTTTAATTCAGCACATTCAATAATAATTACAACACCACATTCATAAATCTAAATTCATCATTCTAAATTATCCCCGAGACTTTGTTACGCTTTACAAATTGTCCGTAGCCTTTGTTGATACGGACTTTTCCGTTGTCGACGGCTACTTGTCCGCGCAAGATAGTTGTTTTGCATTTACCGGTGAGCTCCCATCCTTCGTAAGCGCTGTAGTCAACATTCATGTGATGCGAATTCACGGAAATTTTGTGTTTTTGATTTGGATCAAAGATGATAAGGTCTGCATCCGAGCCGATTCCAATGGTTCCTTTCTTTGGATACATGCCAAAGAGTTTCGCGGAATTGGTTGAACTCACTTCAACGTATCTATTCAGGCTGATTCTGCCTTTGTTTACACCTTCAGAGAATAACAATTCCATGCGGTGTTCAATAGCGGGGTGACCATTTGGAATTTTAGAGAAATCTTTTTCTCCCATTTTCTTTTGTTCCCATTTAAACGGACAATGGTCCGTCGCGACCACCAGAACAGTGCCCTGGTTGATTCCTGCCCACAATGCAGCCTGATCTTTTTTCTCACGCAGAGGCGGACTCATTACATATTTGGCGCCGTCAAAATCTTTTTCATAAAGAGTCGCGTCCAGGACAAGATATTGAATACATGTCTCGACAAAAACCTGTTGGTTTCTTCTTGCTGCATCACGAACATGATTCAAAGCTCCCTCGCAGGTCATGTGTACAATGTATGCGGGCACTCCGGTATAATTGGCCATGTCGGCAAAACGGCCGCTGGCTTCGGCTTCGGTGATTTCTGGTTGGGAGAGATAGTGATACAATGGCGCGAGCTTTCCTTCCGATCTGTGTTTCGCCACTAGGTAATCAATCATATCGCCGTTGGTTGCGTGAACAGTAACCATCCCGCCTTGTTTTTTCACTTCCTGCATCAAACCAACCATCTGGCGATCGTCAATCATCAAAGCCCCTTTGTAAGCCATGAAGGTTTTAAAGGATGATATTCCTTCTTTCTCGATCATTTCTTTTACTTCCGCTTTTGTCTGATCATTAAAATCAGTCACAGCCATGTGAAATGAATAATCACCATAACAATTTCCATTCGATCGGCCCTGCCATTGTTCAAGCGCATGGCGTAAAGATTTCCCCTGTGTCTGAAGGATAAAATCAATCACCATGGTAGTTCCGCCGTGGAGAGCAGCCAGTGTTCCTGTTTCGTAATTATCGCTAGAAAATGTGCCCATGAAAGGCATATCGAGATGCACGTGAGGATCGATGCCTCCCGGGAAAATCATTTTTCCTGATGCATCGATTTCTTCATCAGCTTTCATGGAAAGATTTTTCCCGATCGCTTTGATGGTTTCTCCTTCGGTGTATATATCCGCGATGTAATCTTCAGATGAAGTGATGATTCGGCCGTTTCTGATAAGTAGTGACATCTATTTTGAGTTATTGTATTAGTGGGTTATTAGGTTATTGAGTTGTTGAGTTGTTGAGTTGTTGAGTTATTGAGTTATTGGGAATGAAACTTTTAGTCTAAATAACCTAATATCTAAATAACCTACGAGTTGTGACCTTAATTAATTTCGTCTGCTGCCAGCCACAGTCTTTGCCATCCCAAGATAATACACGATTCCCGAAACTAAAAATCCGACGAACCATGCATAATTGTAGAGATGAGCGATCCAGGGCCATACTGTCCCAACATCCATCACCTTTATTGTTGTAAAGAAGCCGGGAACATTCGGGAGAATTCCACAAAGGAGTGCGATGATGGCGATTCTGTTATAACCTTTGTTGAATGAATATTCTCCAACGGATTTATACAAATCAATCAGGTTTAGCTTTTGTTTTCGGATAAAATAATAATCCGCTATCATGATTCCGCCGATAGGTCCGAGCAAACTGGAATACGCGATGAGCCAGGTGAAAATATATCCGTTTGGATCCGCGATGAGTTTCCAGGGAAAAATGAGGATACCGATTACACCTGTGATGTATCCTCCCGTTCGGAAATTAATTTTTGATGGGGATAGGTTGGAAAAATCATTCGCCGGACTCACAATGTTCGCGGCGATATTAGTAGCAAGAGTTGAAATGGTCACGGATATCATCGCGATGCTCACAAGCAATTTACTGGAAAATTTTCCTGCAAGTACCAGCGGATCCCAAATTGTTTCTCCATAAATAATAAAGGTAGCCGAAGTAACCACCACACCAATAAAAGAAAATAATGTCATGGAAGGTGGCAATCCGATTGCTTGTCCCATGATCTGGGCTTTCTGACTTTTAGCATAACGAGTAAAATCAGGAATATTCAATGACAATGTGGCCCAGAATCCTACCATACCTGTGAGTCCGGGGAAAAAATAATTCCAGAACTCAGCACTCGTTTGAAATTTCGAAGGCTGGGCGAGAATAGGGCCGAGACCATGTCCTGCTGAAATCGCCCAGAATAAAAGTGCAAGTGCCGCAAGCGGGAGAAAAAATGCTTTGAAGACAAGTAATTTTTTTATGCTGTCGACGCCGAGGTAAACAACCCACATGTTCAGAAACCAGAATAAAAAGAATGTGATAGCGGGTCCGGTTTGCAAACCGAAGGAAGTAGGAAATATCTGAGGAAGATTTTCAATGCCGGGATACCAGCATTTGATCATCAGATAAATCGCGTAACCACCGATCCATGTCTGTATTCCAAACCAACCACATGCAACTATTGCCCGAAGCATAGCTGGAATATTCGCTCCGGTCACCCCGAAGCTCGCTCTGGCAAAAACAGGGAATGGAATTCCATACTTTGCTCCGGCATGACCGTTGAGAATCATCGGAATCAGAACAATTGTATTGCCAAGAAAAATTGTGAGGATGGCTTGCCACCAGTTCATCCCTCCTTCGATCAATGAACTGGCGAGCATGTATGTTGGAATACACAGGCTCATGCTGATCCACAGTGCGGCGTAGTTCCATGTGTTCCAGGTTCTCTTTTCCTGGGGAACAGGTGCGAGATCTTCGCTGTAGAGGGAGGAGTTACGTTGTTCTGTTTCCGATGAAGACATGGACCGTTTATTTCTCACAAAGACGCCGAGGGCGCAAAGTTTTTTAGTTTACATGTTCGTCGGCGATGGAGATAGCCTGTGAGATGATGGCAAGACCTTCGTCGATTTGTTCTTTTGTAATGCACAATGGCGGAGCGATAAAGATATAGTTCCAGCGCACAAACGTGTACATGCCGAGTTCTTTGATCTTCGCTGCAACCTTGTTCATCACAACCATTTCATCCGGTTTTGCATTGAAAGGAGCCATGGGTTCTTTTGTCTTGCGATTTTTCACCAGTTCGATACAGCCCAATAATCCTGTTGTACGGAAATCACCGATGCTTGGGTGTTTTTGTTTGAGAGCTTCTACTCTGCTTTCAACATATTTCCCCATCTCGGCTGCATTTTCAATCATGTTTTCGTCTTCGTAGATTTTCAAGACTTCCAATCCGGCTGCACAACAAACAGCGTGAGCGGAATAAGTTAATCCAAGCATGAGCGGACGATCATTGAAATGATCCGCAATTTTATCCGAAACAATTAATGCTCCCAAAGGCAGATAGCCGGCAGTGATTCCTTTCGCGGTTGCGATCATATCCGGAACGACACCGTGCACATCCACACCAAACCATTTACCGGTACGGCCAAAACCACTCATCACTTCATCCGCAATAAGCAGAATACCATATTTATCACAAAGTGCCCGCACTTTTTTCAAATAATCCGGTGGATATTTAATACAACCGGAAGAACCACTTTCTCCTTCCATGAGTATCGCCGCGACATTCTCCGGCCCTTCGAACTGAATGACTCTTTCGATGTGACTCACACATTCACGTTCGCAGGAGTTAATTTCTTTTCCCCATGGACAACGATAACAATAAGGATCCTCGACGTGCACAATATTCGGGATCTGCTGGGAGTCGGCAGCCAATTTGCGTGGATCTCCACCGGCTGTCATCGCTCCATAAGATGCACCATGAAATGCACGGTAACGAGCAATGATTTTGTGTTTTCCTGTATATAAGCGAGCCAGCTTAATCGCGTTTTCAATCGCGGTGGCACCACAAACGGTGAACAATGTTTTGGTCAGATTACCCGGAGAAATTTCCGCAAGCTTTTTACCCAGCTCTCCACGAACTTCTGTAACACAGCTTGGTGTTACATAACTCACTTGCTGCATTTGATCAGTAACAGCTTTGGTAACGCGTTGATTGGCGTGACCAATATTGACATTCATCAAACCTGAAGAAAAGTCGATGTACCTTTTTCCGTCATAATCGTACAGATACACACCTTCCCCGCGCTGGATAGCAAGCGGAGAAATACCTTTTTGTTTACTCCAGGAGAAGAGCGTGTAATCGAGGTTATTATTTAAAATTTCGTCTTTCTTGGTGATCGTAGCTGTTGACATTGAAATACAGGGTTATTGGGTTATTAGGTTATTAAGCTGACGGGATGCGTAATAAATTGAGATGTACCTTTTGGTTATTGAGTTATTGAGTTATTAGGTTATTAAGCTGATGGGATGCGTAATAAATTGAGATGTACCTTTTGGTTACTGAGTTATTGGGTTATTAACTACTGCCTCAAATAACTTAATAACTTAATAACCTATTAACTTAATAGCTCTAGTTAGTTTTTCAAACCATATTCGATATCGAGATCGGTTAAATAATTTTTAGCCCCTGAACTTTGAGATTTAGCTTTTTGAAGGTAGTTAATATATCCATTCAGAATCTTCAGATTTTTTGCAAATAATAATTTGCTATGATTAAATTTCTCCTGATCAATATATTTTTCATCAAGTGCTATAATCAAATGGTCAAGAGTTTCATGTAAGGAACCTCGCGCTTGTCGACAATATTGAATATTTTCCTGAAAATGATATCTCCCGAAACCCTCTGCTATATTATTTCCAACAGATCGCACAGAACGGGTGATCTGATCGCACAGTTTATATCTTTCGTGAGAAGGGAATGTGACTATCAACTCCGAAATATAAATCCGAAATTCTCTAGCGACTTTCCATGCTTCTAATTCCTCAAAAGTATTCATAGTGAGTGAATGGTGAACAGTGAATGGTGAAGAGTATCCTCCATATATTAACAAGAATTGACAATTAATTAAGCAAAAACGTTGGTGCAATAACTTAATAACTTAATAGTGAATGGTGAAGAGTGAATGGCATCATCCGTAAAGGGTATTAGACAATAAATTAAGTAACCCGTTGGCTCAATAACTTAATAACTAATTAACCTAATAACTAAATTCTCAGCTCATCCAGTTTGTTTTCGCTTCAGCATTCCATTTGACGGAAGTCTTTTTGAGTTTGGTCCAGAATTCGATGGAACTTTTTCCGGTGATGTCGTTAACACCGAATTTACTTTCATTCCATCCACCGAAACTAAAAGGTTCACGCGGAACCGGAACACCGATATTGATACCGATCATTCCCGCGCTGGCACGTTCCATCACCTGACGGGCAAGACCGCCGCTTTGCGTAAAGACGGATGCCGCGTTCCCGTAATTCGAACTGTTCTCAATCGCGATTGCTTCGTCAAGATCTTTCGCGCGGATGATGGCGAGTACCGGTCCGAAGACTTCCTCTTTTGCTATTGCCATATCCGGAGTAACGAAGTCGATGACCGTTGGTCCTACATAGAACCCTTCTTCTTTGCCTTGTACTTTCCAGTTTCTTCCGTCCACAAGAATTTTTGCTCCTGCTTTTTCGGCTTCAGTAATGTATTTTTCAATGCGTTCTTTCGCGGCTTTGCTGATTACTGAACCAAGATTTTTTCCCGGAACAATTTTCTTCGCTTCGTCGCAGATTTTTGCAATGATGGTATCAATATTTCCAACGGCTACCATTGCGGATGCCGCCATACAACGCTGTCCGGCACAACCCGACATGGAAGCCGTAACATTGCTGGCCGTCATTTCCTGGTGAGCATCCGGAAGTACGATGAGATGATTTTTCGCTCCGCCAAGTGCCACACAACGTTTCAGATTGGATGTAGCTCTGCGGTAAACAATTTTTGCCACTTTGGTAGAACCTACAAATGAAACAGCTTCGATATCTGGGTGATCGCAAATCGCTTCGACAATTTCTTTGTCGCCATTTACGACGTTAAAAACTCCATCAGGTAATCCGGCTTCCTTCAACAGTTCCGCGATTCGGTTTGCCGACATGGGAACTTGTTCAGATGGTTTCAGGATCATACAGTTTCCGAGAGCGATAGCATTCGGAATGGTCCAGTGTGGAACCATGTTTGGAAAATTGAATGGAGCGATCGAAGCGACAACCCCGAGTGGTTTGTGCTCAACGCGACATTCCACTCCACGGCTCACTTCGAGTAATTCTCCGGAGATCAATTGTGGTAAAGAACATGCAAATTCCGTAAGCTCAATGCTTTTTTCTACTTCAGCAATTGACTCATCGAGAGTTTTGCCATTTTCTTCCTGCACCATGCGTGCAAGTTCCTGCATGTTTTTTTCCAACAGCGTTTTGTAGCGGTAAAAAACCTGTACGCGTTCTTTTATGGGCATAGCCGACCATGCCGGAAATGCGGCTTTGGCGGCTTTAACTGCTTCGTCAAGATCCTGAGCCGATGAAAGCGGAACACTGGAAATTACTTTTCCTGTAGACGGACTGATAACTTCCATCTGGCTTTTGCCGTTCTGAATGAATTTTCCGGCTACATAATTTTTAACTGCGGGGTACTTTTGGGTAGTGGTTTCCATTTTATTTTGGATGGTGATTAACTGGTAAATATAGGAATTCTTTAGGGACGGGGGACGGGGGACGGGGGACTAGGGACGGGCAGAGTTACTAATTTATGGTTGTTGGTATTTGGGATTGGTATGTGAATGAATCAGGTCTGGCTTTGCACCGAGCAACTTATACAAAGAATTCGTTGTTGGTTCTTCGTTGTTGGGCCGGGCGTGCAATTGAATCGGACACTTTCCTTTTACTTCGTATTCGGCCCATTGTACCTAATACTTTATACTTTATACTTCATACCTGATACCGTCACTCCCCAATATCCTCGTTCCACAATTCTGGTTTGTCGCGGATGAAATTTTCCATTAGCTCAATACATTCAGCATTGTCGAGATTGATGACTTCCACTCCATGATCGCGCATGAATTGTTCGGCTCCGGGAAATGTACGGGATTCGCCGACAATTACTTTTTTTATTCCGAACTGAACAACGGCTCCGGCACAGAGGTAACAAGGCATCAAAGTGCTATACAGAACCGCGCCTTTGTAATTCCCCACTCTTCCCGCATTTCGCAAACAATCAATTTCCGCATGAGTCATCGGATCGTTTTTCTGGACGCGTTGATTGTGTCCACGGCCCAGAATTTTTCCGTCACGAACCATTACTGAACCAATAGGAATACCGCCTTCTTTGAGACCTTGGCGGGCTTCTTCTATAGCGGCATTTATGAAAGGATCTGAGGTCATTGTTATTGAGTTATTAAGTTATTAAGTTATTAAGTTATTAAACAAACGGGTTAGAGGATTGCGGGTGATGTCTGTAAGAAATGTGTTATTGGGTTATTGGGATATTGAGTTATTGAGTTATTGAGTTATTGGGTTATTGAGCTCACGAAGAAATAGGATTTCAAGTGATGTATGTGAAAATTTTGTAGTGAAAAAATAATTTTCTAATTCAAAGAAAAGAAATCGATTACCATGTTTAATGTGTATCGAGATTAATTATTCAACCCATTAGCTCTAATAACTCAATAACCTAATAACCCAATAACAATTTACACAAAAGTCTGCAAATCGTATAGCTTCTTATACACTCCGCCATTCTGGAGAAGTTCAAAGTGCTTGCCTCTTTCCAGGATTTCTCCTTTTTGCATCACAATAATTTCATCTGCATGCTGAATGGTAGATAGTCGATGTGCGATGACCAGAGTTGTTCTGTTTTGCATCAGATGTGTGAGCGCGTCTTGTACGAGACGTTCACTTTCGGTGTCCAATGCTGAGGTAGCTTCATCAAGAATCAGGATTGGAGGATTTTTAAGAACTGCACGCGCGATGCTGATCCGCTGACGCTGTCCTCCACTCATTTTTCCTCCACGGTCACCGATGTTGGTTTGGTAACCATCCGGCATTTGCATGATGAAGTCGTGTGCATTGGCAATTTTCGCTGCAGCGATGACATCTTCCTCCTTCACATTCGGCATTCCAAAAGCGATGTTGTTCAACACTGTATCATTAAACAGAATACTCTCCTGAGTCACGATGCCCATTAGTCCGCGCAGATCGGCAAGTTTGTAGTCTTTGATATTTTCTCCGTCGATCAGGATTTCTCCTTCTTCAAGATCGTAAAAACGTGGCAGTAAATCGGCCAATGTTGTCTTCCCTGATCCGCTTTGTCCGACGAGGGCGATAGTTTTTCCCTTTTCAATTTTGAGATTCACATTGTGCAATACCCAACCGGTACCACCTTTGTGATAAGCGAAAGACACATCGCGGTATTCAACCGAATGATTGAAATCACTGATCTGCAAAGCGTGTTCCTTGTCGCGGATGGTCACTTCCGCATAGAGAATTTTATTGATCCGATCCACTGAAGCCAGACCTCTTTGAACATTGGAATAAGCTTCTGTAAAAGATTTTGCAGGTGGAATGAGTTGTGAAAAGATGACGATGAAGGCGATAAACATGGCAGGTTCCAGTCTGGAGCTTCCGTCGAGAACAAGCTTTCCTCCGAAATAGATCACCACCACCATCACAATTGCCCCGAGGAATTCACTCAGTGGAGAACTCAGATCACGTTTGCGGTAGAGACGCGTCATAAGACGACGGTATTCGTCATTTATTTTCCCGAATTTCTCCATCGAAAAAAGTTCGGATGTAAATGCTTTGATGATACGCATCCCGCTCAGCGTTTCCTCGATTGTCGAAAGGAGAACACCCATTTTTGCCTGAGACTTTGCGGAAGTACGACGCAAACTTTTTCCAATTTGTCCGATGAGCAAACCGGCGATCGGCAGAAGCACGAAAACGAAAATCGAAAGCTGTGGGGAGATCGTAATCATGGTACCGAGGAAGAGCAGAATGGTGAGCGGTTCCCGGAATATTACTTCCAGAGACTGCATGATGCTCCATTCAATTTCCTGCACGTCGCTGGTCATGCGGGAAATGAGGTCGCCTTTTCGTTCGTCAGAGAAATAGCTGAGTGGCAGGTAAAGCACTTTTTCGTACATCCCGTTTCGCAAATCGCGTACGACACCATTACGGATCGGAGCGATAAAATACATAGCGAGGTATCGGAAGAAATTTTTGAGAAAGAAAAGCACGATCACCAGCACACAAATCAGGATGAGTGCTTCCATTTTACCATTGGCGACAATGTATTCACTCAGGTAATAATTGAAATTCGCGAAAAGCACTTTTGGCGAGAGCGACCAGGGTTCCTGGTGAAATTCGGTACTCTGACTAAATAACACATTCAGGAATGGAATCACCATGGTTAGCGAAACCAGCGAAAAAATCACCGAAAGCATGTTAAAAAGGATGTTCAGCAGTGCATATCCCTTGTAGGATTTCACATAGCGGAGCAGGCGGAAATAGTTCTTCACGTTACAAATATACCTTTTTCGGGCAGGAAACGAATGGTTTTGGGAAAGCCTGCGAGGCTCGGGGAGTCGGGCCACGGGAGTCGGGATCAACAATCCAGTCTACCGATTCCAGATTCCAGACTCCAGACTTCAGATTACAAATTCAAAATAACGGTTTCCAATAAAATAAGTATCCCAATTAAAAACACTGCACCTAAGTGTATAGTTAATGTCCAATAGCACTAAACGGTTTGAAAATTATTTCTCAGAAATTTATTTCAATTCCTTTGCGGACATCTTCATTTTAGGATTGAAAACCTGCGTCGTCTCATTCATATTTATTTAATAAAAAATGTAATGGGAGTTTTCATCCAATAGAAATTCAATCGAAATTTTTATGTCCGAAAAATTCCGAAACAAATACCGCAGCGAATCGGCGCGTTTAAAAAATTGGGATTACGGTAGCAATGGTGCATATTTTATCACGATCTGCACGAAGAACAGGGAACATTTTTTTGGTGAAATTGATCCGGAGACCCAAACCATGCAATTAAATCAAATCGGAAAATTGGCGGAACAATTTTGGTTGGAAATTCCGGTTCATTTTCCATTTGTTGAATTGGGGGAATTTGTCGTGATGCCAAATCATACGCATGGGGTTTTGATTATTGATAAAAACGAAACCAATGGTTTTGGTAACGACGGTAAATTGGGATATTCAAATACCGATCGGAATGTTGGGGATGATATTGTAGGGACGCGATTAATCGCGTCCCTACAATATCATCCCCAACATCAAACGAATTCCGAATCAACCAAAAAAATCGGTGGTATCACAGGCGATAAAAATCCAATGATCCACAATAATATTTCCCGAATCATTCGATGGTATAAAGGACGATCCACGTTTGAAATGCGTAAAATCAACCCCCATTTCGCCTGGCAACCCCGATTTCATGATCATATTATCCGGAATCAATTTGCGTTTGACCGCATCCAAAAATACATCGCAAACAATCCGTTGAATTGGAAGGAGGATCGGTTTGGGAAATGATCTGATTTATTGGTTCACTTTGTTATTCCAATCATTTTTGGAACCAGGCCTCTTTTGTATCAGGGAAAAATTAAATGAAGTTCAAGAAAATGCTTCATTTCATCTAAATATCACCTTTTTTCATCCTCACAAGCACATCAGGGCCGACAATTCATGAGGGAATTACGGCAGAAAAACCTACCTTCGCGGACCATGGATTCGACGAGACAACAGAAATATGCCAGGCTGATACAGAAGGAGATCGGGGAGATCTTCCAACGTGATGGCTATAATTTTTATGGTAAGGCATTTGTCACCGTAATGGGGGCAAAAGTGAGTCCGGATCTGAGCGTTGCAAGCATTTACCTCAGCATTTTCGGAGCAAAAGACAACCAGGCAGTAATTGATCAGATCGACAGCCATAACAAGGAAATCCGTAAACGATTGGGAACAAGTATCCGCCATCAGGCCAGGATCATTCCACAACTCCGGTTTTTCCTGGATAGCTCCCTCGATGAAGTAGATAAGATTGAGAAACTGTTGAGAGAAAGCCGTGGCGAAAAACCGGCCGGAGATGAAGGCGAGGCAAAATAAATCAGAGAAAAAAATCAAGCAAAGGCGCTGAGGGCGCTAAGATTCTATGCAATACGATCCGATTAAACGTTCTCTTGGGAACATCTTTAATAAAACCCCTTTTTTAAGAAAAGTTTTTTACGGTCTCCTTGACCTCTTGCTGCTTCGCGCATGGCATGTGCACAAAGAACTTCGCGGATGGATTAAAACAGCAAAGCCCGATTCCAATATTCTTGATGCAGGAGCGGGTTTTGGTCAGTATACTTATTGGCTCAGTCAGAAAAATCCAAACTGGAACATTCTTGCGATGGATGTGAAAGAGGAACAAGTAGCAGACTGCAACAAATTTTTTCAGCAGATCGGTTCTTCAAAAGTAAAATTTGAAGTCGGCGATCTTACCAATTTCACTCACCCCAACAAATATGATCTGGTCGTTTGTGTCGATGTGATGGAACACATTCTCGAAGATGTTCAGGTGTTTAAAAACTATGTTGCTTCTATGAAACCGGGAGCCATGCTGCTCATATCCACTCCTTCTGATCAAGGTGGTAGTGATGTTCATGGTGATGACGAAAGCTCTTTCATCGAAGAACATGTACGCGACGGCTACAACATTCAGGAAATACAGGACAAACTCAAAGGCGCCGGCTTTTCAAAAGTGGAAGCTCGCTATCAGTATGGTGCTCCGGGAAAAATCGCATGGAGACTTTCCATGAAATATCCGATTGTGATGCTGGGCAAAACAAAACTGTTTTTTATCCTGCTGCCTTTCTACTATATCATCGCATACCCGATTTCTTATGTTCTAAACTGGATGGATGTGAATGGAAACCATCCGACAGGAACCGGACTGATAGTGAAGGCCTGGAAGTGATAGGATTGTTGATTGTAGATTTTAGATTGTTGATTGAATAGGCCTGTTTGTTACATCATTTGCAGGCTATGTTTGTGAGAAATCATTTTGTGTACTTTAGCCATCGTGAATCTCCCATTCTTCATCGCCAAACGGTATTTTGTAAGTAAAAAATCACAGCGTGCGATTAATATCATTTCCATGATATCCGCGACGGGTGTGATGATCGGCACCGCCGCATTGATTATTGTTTTGTCGGTGTTCAATGGCTTTGAAACACTGATTCTTCGTCTTTACAATTCTTTTGAACCGGATCTGAAAATTTCCGTCGCACATGGAAAATCATTTTCCCTTGAAAATTTTCCACTGCAAAAACTGGAACAAATCAACGGTGTCGCCTACGTAACCAAAGTCGTCGAAGAAAATGCCCTCGTCAAATACCGCGACAAACAATACATCATCACCATCAAAGGAGTAAGTGATGAATTTCAAAAAATGACCGGTATCGACAGTATGCTTGCTGATGGACAATTCCTCCTGCAACGCGGAGATACCGATTACGCTGTTGTCGGCGGAGGAATCGCGTATAATCTCCAGCTGAATATCCATGACATTTTCTCCCAGCTCGAAATCTATGCTCCACGAAAATCAGCATCGAGCCTGGTTAATCCGGAAGAAGCTTTTAACCGTCGCTATCTGAGCGCAAGCGGAGTGTTTTCAGTACAACAGGAATTTGATACGAAATACATCATCGTTCCGCTACGCTTCGCGAATGAAATTCTCGAGTATAATGACAGGCTTACCGGACTGGAAGTCGGTCTTAAAAAGAATGCCAATACTGAAGAAATACAAAACCAGGTGGCGGCACTCACAGGATCTTCTTTCGTGGTAAAAAACAGATACCAGCAACACGAGTTGATCTATAAAATTATGAAGTCGGAAAAGTGGGCTGTGTTTTTAATCCTGACATTCATCCTGATCATCGCGACATTCAATGTCATCAGTTCGCTGACGATGCTGGTGATCGAAAAGAAAAAAGATATTTCCATTTTACACAGCATGGGTGCCGACAGCCGGTTGCTCAGAAGAATTTTTCTTACCGAAGGTTTATTCATCACCGGAATCGGTGCAGGTATCGGTTTGGCGCTTGGATTTATTATCTGTTTTCTACAGCAGCAGTTTAGTTTGATCAAACTTGGTAATGGCGGATCCTTTGTGATTGACGCATATCCGATACACATGCAGGCACTCGATTTTGTATATGTATTGCTGACGGTATTTATGATTGGGCTAATCGCAGCATGGTATCCAAGCCAGCGACTAATCGGCAAAACAGAGATTATCTCTGCAATGAAAGAGAATTAAAATCATTATTATTTCCTCAGTAATTCTGGAGCAATTCCAGATTGCTTTTTTCATCTTGGATTTTTTCCGAAAATGATTGTGTTGTATCCCTGCCAGATTTTTTTCCGCCGACAAAATGCGTTTGTTCGCCTACTATTCAGTTTCTTTATCTGGATAGCATTTACATTTGATTTCATCAAAAAATAAATCTTTAAAATGGATAAAAGAGAATTTCTACGAACCATCAGTCTTGCAGGTGTGGCTTCTATTCTTCCTTTTGGAAAAAGTCTTGCCGGAGGCAGCAGGCCACAACAAAGTGGCGGATGTGTATTAATTCCATCGGAGACAGCCGGTCCTTATCCAATTGATCTCAGTACAAATGCTGCGATGTTTCGAAATGACATTCGCGAAACAGAGGTAGGCATGATTCACAAAATCCGCCTGCGTATAGTCGGTACTGGAAATTGTCTACCTATGCCCAATCTCAGGGTTGATATCTGGCATTGCAATGTGGATGGTTATTATTCCGGTTATACAGTGAACGGACATCTCGGAAATCAGAATCATGTAGGCGAAACTTTTTGCCGGGGAATTCAGATGACTGATGTAAACGGAGAAGTTGAATTCACAACCATATTCCCGGGCTGGTATCCGGGGCGGATCAGTCACGTACACTTTCAGATCTTTTTAAATTCAGTATTGCAGGTTACTTCACAATTGACTTATCCTCTCGCCGAAAAAAATCAGATCTATACTACTGTCGCTCCGTACACAACCTGGGGCGCGGATCCTGTTGCATTCAATCAGGATAATGTTTTCGCGGATGGATACATCAATCAACTTGCGACACTCACTCCCAACGCGACAACAGGCGGATGGGACAGCTTCCTTGAAGTAGGCATTAATGGAAATGGTGTTTCTACCGGTATGTTATCCATGGAACCTGAAACAGGTGGGTTCTTTAAACTTGGTCAGAATTTTCCAAACCCTTACCGAGAAGAAACCGTGATCCCGTTTACACTCAAACTTCCTTCTGATGTGAAAATTGAACTGTGGGATCTTACAGGTAAAAAAGTAGCGACTATCAATCGTCCGGGTATGAATGCCGGTGATCAGCAAATAAATATTAATCCGGCTTCTCTTGGTCTCGCTTCCGCGAATTACGTTTATCAGTTGGAAGTCACCAATTACCAGGGCAGTTTCCGTCAATGTAAAATGATGTCGGCTGAAAAACAATAGTTCGGGTTATTCATTTATAGTTAGTTTCATGTTGATTGTTGCGGATTGAATTCATCGATGGAATAATTTTCCTTCAATAATTCAATCCGTTTTTTTGTACATACTTAACAGTCATGGAACACAAAGTGCACAACGAATGCACAATGAGGACAAAGAGTTTGTGAGTTAAAATTTGTGATGGAATTATTAAGACATGTTAATGTCTCCACAAAATTTTCAAGATCTCGGGATTAATTTTTTTGTTTTGTTAAAGACTGAGGGAATTCAATCTTTTTGTATAATTTTTCATCCGAAAGAACGTTTGCGGATCATGAAATTTGAAGACTTTACACTGAATGACCTGGAGCATTTGCCATCACTGGAGCCACCGAACTGGGGCAGCCTTTCTCCAAGATTTACGCGTTTTGTTCAATCAGATCATTGCTCACCAGTTAAACTCACGCTGAACAGTACGACCATAGGGATTGGAACAACAATCCGTCATGAAGACACCGCCTGGCTCGCCTGTATTATTGTTCATCCGGATCATCGCAACAAAGGTTTAGGTAAATTGATTACCGAATATTTGATCGACAGTCTCGACCGAAATCGTTTTCAGAGTATTTATCTGATTGCTACAGAACTTGGTTATCCTGTTTATAAAAAATTGGGTTTTGAATTGGAAAAAGAATATGTCCATCTGAAAACAGAAGAGGAACTCCCGGAATCTGAACTTTCCCCCGACATCATTTCATACAAAGAAGCATTTCGCGAGGAGGTAATGAAATTGGATGCTTCCATTACAGGAGAAAATCGTATCAACTCTTTAAAAGATCATCTTAAAACTTCCTTACTTTTTATTGAAGATGGTGTTGTGAGCGGCTATTATCTTCCATCGCTTGGAGAAGGACATATACTCGCATCAACTACACAAGCAGGAACAGCTTTGATGAAAGCCCGTTTACAGAATTCTAAAATCGCCATTTTCCCTTCTGATAACAATGTTGCAAATGATCTTGCCAAGGAAATGGGATTCAAACAATACACAATTTCAAGAAGGATGGTTCTGGGAAAAAAGAAGGAATGGAACTCCTTAAATATGTATAACCGGATCGGTGGACACCTGGGCTAATGCTTCACAGAATAATTCATTTACCAGTTCGGAAGTCTGAATTTATAATGCCAATTCATGTTGTAATTCAACAATAAGAAGCTTCTGGTTATCAATTCTGTCATTTAACAATCAAATCATGGGAAAATTTTATCCGGGCATTCAGGAAGCCCACAAGGAATTTATCCAGAAACAACATTTGTTCTTTGTCGCTACGGCTCCTTTGAGTGAAAACGGTCGCGTGAATGTTTCGCCGAAAGGACTGGATTGTTTCAGGATTCTTCCGGATGGACGGGTCGGTTACATGGATCTGATCAGCAGCGGAAACGAAACCTCCGCGCATACTCTTGAAAATGGAAGGATCACTTTGATGTTCTGTTCTTTTGAAGGAGCACCCAATATCCTTCGCTTGTATGGAAAAGGCTTTACGGTTTTGCCGGGATCTGAGGATTGGAAAAAATATTCGGAGCATTTTACAATTTATCCAAGTACCCGGCAATTGGTGCTTGCGGACATAGATATCGTACAAACATCCTGCGGTTTTGGTGTACCATTGTTCTCCTTTGAAGGAAACAGAGAAATCCATTTTGACTGGGCAGAAAAGAAAGGAGCTGATGGCTTACACGAATACATGCTTGAGAAAAATTCTACCAGTCTGGATGGAATGCCAACACCTCTTGGTTTGAAGGAAAAGAAATAGTTTCGAATTTCCTGACTGAAAGAAAAGCGCTTATCTTTATCCTGATGAGATAATCTGTATTATTTTCATGCTCGTCTAAGCATTCTATTCATGTTACGAAAGTCCGGCCTGTATTTACTTGGAATTATTATACTGGCCTATTTTGTAAAGCTGGCAATGGGCGATGGAGATTTTAAAGTTTTCCTCGAAGCAGCCAAACTCGTCAAATCCGGAGAAGATCCTTATCAGAAATGGATTTTTATAAAAGAAGGACATTCCTGTCTTTACTTTTATAGTCCGTTTTTCTCATTGTTACTGATTCCATTTTCTTATTTGCCAAATATAGTTCCGAACCTATTATGGCTGCTCTTCAATTCCTGGTGCATTTATAGGATTGCAAAATTGCTGGTTCATTACATTGATACCGAGATTTTATCCACCCGACAATTACAATGGATACTTGCACTTACCCTGCTTTTGAATTTACGGTTCATCCTCTACAACTTCACACTTATCCAGGTTACTTTGTTTTTAGTCTGGGGGATGTTGGAAAGCTTGCGTCTGTTTCGTGAGGGCAAATTCTGGTATGGAGGAATGCTCCTCGCGCTCGTCATCAATATCAAAATTTTACCAATTGTACTTCTCCCCTATTTGATATACCGAAAGGAATTCAAAGGAGCCGGCATCACGCTGTTCTTTTTATGCATCTACTTTTTACTTCCGGCAATTTTTGTCGGATGGGATTTTAATATGACTTTACATCTCAGCTGGTGGGGAACAATCAATCCTTCCAACCAGGAGCACTTGATCGAAGCCGGACTTGGTCCGCATAGTCTAACGGCATTGATTCCGGTTTTACTCACTCCTAGCACAGGTGAAATTCCGAACGTACGCAATATCATCAACCTCGATCCTGCAACAGCGATTCTGATCATGAATGTAAGTCGACTTTTACTCGTCGTTTTAACACTCCTTGTTTTAAAACTCCCAATGTTTACCAAAGTAAAATCTAAACCGGACGAACTCCGTGAAATCGCGTATATCTTTTTGATCGTTCCTTTAATTTTTCCTCATCAGCAAAAATATGCTTTCGTGTTTCTGATTCCGGCAATCTTTTATGTCGCCACCTACATGGTAAGCTTGTACGAATTGAAAGACCCAAGGCACAACAGGAAATTTAACTACTTGCTGATTCTTAGTATTATCTTTTTTATACTCACGACACTCACAACCGATGGATTAATTGGAAAACAATTAAACCAGCTTTCACAACATTTCAAACTGGTTACGTACGGAACTCTTTTTCTTGTCTGGATTTTACTCTTGTGCAAACCTGAGAAATTATATCAGAAGTAAAAGAGGCTGAAATTCACTTTACCTTGGTGAAATCAAAGCCTGACCAAACATTCAATTCACATATCTTGCATTAAATTTTTCGAAATGGTTTCCCTTGAATTCGTAAGAGAATTTGCATTGTCATTTGAAGAAACGGACGAGCATGCTCATTTTGAAGTAACCTCGTTCCGGGTGAAGAAGAAAATCTTCGCGACCATGAACAAAGAGCACAATCGTGCCTGTCTACGCTTTAATGAAATAGATCAAAATGTATTTTGCTCCATTGATCCGAAAATTATTTATCCGGTGCCTAACAAATGGGGAAAATATGGCTGGACATTGGTGGATTTGAAAAAAGTACGTAAGTCATTGTTCAAAGATGCAATGACACGAGCCTATTGTACAGTTGCCCCGAAACTTCTAGCCGCAAAATACGAGCAGGAATAAATGCAGAAAAAATGAATTCACTAGAATTGAATTTCACACCTTTCCCGGAATTAAAAACGGAACGACTCGTGCTTCGCCGCATTCTTATGGAAGATGCGCAAGCACTTTTTGAAATGCGTTCCGATGAAAGAGTGATGCAATTTCTCGACCGACCACGTGCAAAAAGTATTGCTGACGCGGAAAATCTCATTCGTTTGATTGACCATGACATTGAAAATAATATTGGGATTACCTGGGGCGTATCCTTAACCGGAACTTCCCGCTTAATTGGCACCATGGGTTTTTGGAATATCACCAAAGCGCATTTTCGTGCGGAAATTGGTTACCTCCTGCATCCCGATTTTCAAGGCAAAGGTTTGATGATAGAATCCGCTAAGAAGACTATCAATTTTGGTTTCCGTGAAATGGGATTACATTCCATTGAAGCAAATATTAATCCTAATAATCTCCGGTCTGCAAAAATGCTCGAGAAGTGTGGATTTGTAAAAGAAGCACACTTCCGCGAAAATTATTATTACGATGGAAAATTTCTGGATTCGGTGATTTATTCGCTGCTCAACAATCCGCTTAAACACCAATCGTCTTGATGAATTTCACAGTGATGGCCTGCTCTTTTATCAGCTCTTTGTGCGGCTCAAAAATATCACGACGCATGTTCAGGCCCTGATTGAACACAATATACAGATCCGTTCCCTCTTTTGGATTGTAGCGGATCCGGAGATTGCTGCTTATTTCTTTTGAAATATCTTCATGCTGTGTGAATAATTTCACTGAAAATTTTGAAGACAAATAATAAGACAAACTTAACCGAACAAGATTTGTTTCAAACAATCCATTTCCAAGGGAAGAAAATTCATCCGGAAACTGAATGTGATTGAACTCATAATCGATACCGGCAAGAAGATGGCTGGAAAAATTATATTGTACAGAAGGAGAAATTGAAATCCGTTTCCCGCTGTAAAATCTGCCGTAAGTTGCACCAATACTACCATTCAGGTTATTCTTCTTGGGACCTGTCAGATCCATGGTCGAAGAGATCATGTTGTACAAACCCGGCTGAATGGTAATGCTTTTACCCAGACCGAATTGGTCAAAAATCCGGTCCTCAAGAAATGAATAGGGTGTGATCACCAGTTCCGCGCCGCTTTTCCAGATGATATCAGCCTGCACATTTACATAACGCGTTTCTGTAAAACCGGAAATCGCTTTGGCTTTGTAATTGGTATTTGTACTCAGGGCGATGTACTGAATTTTGCTTGCGTCATTCGCTTTGATTTGATTGCCTACTCCTACATTCGCGTTCCACAAATCATTTTCAGGAGCGAAGCCCATGGCTGGATTAAAATCCTCGCCGATAAAATCTCCCTGTAAAGAATAGTACCATCCTTCTCTGGCGTTTCTGAACAATGCCAGTTCATAGTGCATCGGTGAAGAAAAAAAATTCTTTCCACTCGGAGTGAATTTCAGATTTTCAAACGTCCCCACCATTCCTCCTACCAACACAACCTGTCGGTTCAGAAACTGAACGACATCCCAACCTATAGTTTGTCCGGATGCTTGTCCGGCATTTGTATTGAGACGATTGGTGATGATCCCTCCGATAAAACTTCCATACTTGTCCACATCCTTTCTTGTTCTGAAAACAAAAAAATTGTGCGGATCAATTCCGGCTTCTGAAATTCCTTTCGTTTGCATTTCAAGAAATCCCATTTGCCAGCCGCGACTCTTGCCTGTGATGCGTGCTCCGGTTACGATTGGAACTACCTGGTTATTTTCTCTTCCGATACTTCGGGAAATGAACATTTGCGTTCCGGAAGCAAAACTGTATCCGAGATAATTTCTCGACTCCAGGAAAAATCCTCTTTTCTCAGGAAGATTCACTTCGTATTTACTCAGGTTGATGATGCGGTTATCTACTTCCGCCTGGGCGAAATCGGTATTCACTGTAAAATCCAGCGTGAAATTTTTACTCAATCCGTATTTTACATCCGCCCCGATATTGCTGATGATTTTGTCAACGGTTTCGTCCGACGCGAATTTTTTTCTGGGCATAAACTCGCGTGTCGTTTCATAGGCAGTGCCGTTGCTGTTGAGCTGGCTACTCTCCTGATAACCCGCGATTGCATACGGAATAATATAAAATGGCTTGTGCGTCTTTAATGCCGTAAATTCCATTTCCCTTGCAAGCGATACCTTGAAATAAGGATTGCTGATCTTTACATCACATTTTGGATAAATCAGGTATTCGTTTTTTCGTTTGATCAGACGCACAAAACGGAAACCCATTTTAACAACATCCTTGCTTTGAAACCGCAGAGAAGAAAATGGAATTTTAAATTCCATGGTATAACCCAGGGAATCTACATGTGAAACAGCGTCCCAGAATGTATTGTAGTTTTCATTCTCATTTCCGCCGTCGCTGGTGAACTCTTCATCCCAACGTGCGCCAAGTGTATTGGAAGTAAAAACCAATCCTGAACTTTTATCATTGTATGTATCTACGATAAAAGCGATACCGTCGTCTTTGTTGATATCGTAATCTCGTTCCAGACCATATCGCAGAATCTTCGACGGATCCCTGTCGAATGCACGAACACCCACATAAAGGTATTCGTCATTGTACATGATATAGCAGTTCGTTTGCTCTGTCGGGATAGCGCCGGCATAAGGATCTTCCTGCATGAAATCATCAATCAACTCAGCTTTGCTCCAGTCCGGTTCTTCCAACTTTCCATCCAGCTGAATATCCTGTTGTATCCTCAACGGCCGATACGGCGCTTCCTGTGCCTTTGCAAAGTAAGCCGTCACGCAGAGCAGAAATAGGATGAGCAGGGGTTGGAGGCGGAGCATACTTTGGTTGTTAGTTAGTGGTTAGTGCTTGGTGCTTAGTGGTTGGTGCTTGGTGGTTAGTGATTAGTGGTTAGAATTAATTTGTACACTACACCATTTGATGCAATCATACATATATAACTCCCTTCTGTTCAGGGAATAGTGTTGTTAAATTGATTTGATTTTACAAAAGAATAAAATAATGGTCTTGTCATTTATTGATAAATGAACATCTCTAAACTAAGCACTAACCACTAATCACTACCTATGCTTCCGCCTTAAACTGTGCAAGAAAGCGAACATCGTTCTCAGAGAAGAGGCGCAGGTCTTTTACGCTGTAAAGCAACATGGCAATTCGCTCGATGCCCATACCGAAAGCATAGCCGGTGTATTTCTCCGGATCGATATTGCAATTTTTTAAAACATTCGGGTCAACCATACCGCAGCCCATGATCTCGAGCCAGCCCGTGTATTTGCATACATTGCAACCTTTGCCTTTACAGATACTGCAGGTTACATCCATTTCCGCGGATGGTTCGGTGAATGGAAAATAAGAAGGACGCAAACGAATTTCTGTTCCTTCTCCGAACATTTCCTTCGCGAAATAAAGCAGCGTTTGTTTCATGTCCGCGAAAGAAACACCTTCATCGATATACAAACCTTCAACCTGATGAAAGAAACAATGCGCGCGCGCGGAGATGGCTTCGTTTCTGTAAACGCGTCCGGGCGCGAGAATGCGGATAGGAGGCTTTGTAGTCTCCATCACTCTCACCTGCACAGATGAAGTATGTGTACGGAGGGCGACAGAATCACTTCCGTCTTTTTGTTCGATGAAAAATGTATCCTGCATATCACGCGCAGGGTGATTCTCCGGAAAATTCAGAGCGGTAAAATTATGCCAGTCGTCTTCTATCTCCGGACCGTCAGCAACAGTAAAACCAATACGTTTGAAAATATCAAGAATCTTGTTTCTTGCAAGAGATATCGGATGCCGTGAACCCAGTGCATGCGGCTCCGAAGGAAGCGTCAGATCAATATCCGAAGCACCACCCGAATCCGCGGCATCTTCAAGAGCGGATTGAAAAACACTTAACTTTTCTTCCGCTTTTACTTTCAGTTCATTCACCAGTTGTCCGAATGACTTCCTTTGTTCCGGCTGAATGTTTTTCATCTCCGCGAAAAGATCCGTGAGGATTCCTTTTTTAGAAAGGTATTTAATACGGAAAGCCTCCAACTGCTCCTTGGTGGCAGCAGTGTAGGATTCTACTTCGGCGATGAGGGATTTTATTTTTTCTTGCATAGCTTTTTTAGGGACGAGAGGCGGGGGATGAGGAATTGTAGATTGTTGATTGTTGATTGTAGATTTATTGTTGATTGGAATTAAATCAGCAATCTAAAATCTACAATCACAAATCCCCTCACTGAACTACTTTCATATACATCCTTACATCCTGAACCGGGCGATCGCCGGGGGCTGTTTGGACGGCGGCAATTTTGTCGATGACATCGAGACCTTCGATGACTTCACCAAACACCGTATAGTTATGATCTAGAAATGGAGTTCCGCCTAATGTCATGTAAATATTTTTTTGCGCGTCATTCAGTTTGATGTGTCTTTGCATTTCCATCATGTTTAATTGCTCAGGAGTGTAAGCTTGTCCCTGTACAATATAAAACTGGCAACCACTGGAAGCCTTCTCCGGATTTTCTGTTCGAGCAGCGCAGAGTGTTCCTTTTTTATGGAAAATGGAATCCACAAATTCAGCAGGGACAGTATATCCGACATCACCATTTCCGAGCATCACTCCCGGTTGAGCATTCTTTGACAAAGGGTCTCCACCCTGGATCATAAAGCCTTTTATCACACGGTGAAAAAGCAGACTGTCATAAAAACCTGCCTGCACCAGTTTGATAAAATTATCCCTGTGCTGAGGTGTCGCATTGTACAATTTCACCTTCATAACACCGAAATCAGTCGTGATTTCTACAATTCGATCAATAGTAGCCGTGTCTTTTTGCACGATTGTCGAATCCGGATGCGCGGATGTAAATTTTACCGCGATCAAAATGAGCGTAAGAAAAAGTATGGATTTCTTCATTTTTTCTGCTATTTTTGTAGTACGTTGGGCTGAGCCCACAATATTAACCAAAATCAGATGAATAAAGAAAGAAGCGGTCTCATAACAGGCTTGGTCATGGTTTGCTTGTTTTGTACGATGACATTTTTGTCCTGTAAAAAAGATGGTCCTACCCGGGCCATCGTTACTGTTTTGGATTCTTTATCACGTCCGGTCCAGGCAGCAAGTGTTACCCTCTGGCAGGATACAGCAGTGAATTCCACCAATGGTGTGAAAGCCAATGTCCGTGTAACCAAACCCAGCGACGCCGCCGGCAAAGCCGAATTCGATTTTGAACAGGAAGCTTTTCTCAATTATCTCGTTGTTAAAAATGCCGACACAGCAAGAGGATTTATCCGTCTTAAAGAACATGAGACGGTTAATGAGACAGCTAGACTCTGAGTCGGTTGTTAAAAGGCAAAAGGCAAAATTCAAAAGGCAAAATTCAGAAGGCAAATTTGGGCGTAAGTGGGCAGCGATTCATTAATGCTGCGTCCCCCGTCCCTCGTCCCCCGTCCCTCCAACAAAAATCCAGCGCCCAATTAATTTCCTCAATTTCAAACAAATAGAGCGCCCCTACGCTATCCCTGCCTCCTCAAAATAATCTACAATCGCCTGTTTGAGCAAAAGATCCTGCTCGCGGAGTGTTAAGGGTGGAAGTTTTTGGCTCAGTTGCCAGTCGGGCCAGCCATTTTCGTCGGCACCTTTTAGTTCATAATAACCAAACTGACTCAGGAGTTTACAGGTGGCAATGTGCATCAAATCCTGTTTTTCATCCTTACTATATTTCTGAGGACCTTGTCCCAATTCCTGCACACCGATCAGAAAAAGCAATGCCTGAAGATCCGGTTCTTCGCCAAAGCGATCGGCTAAAAGACGGAGAAGTCGCTCCCATTTTTCCTTTAAAAGCTGCAAATCAAGTGCATCCATATACTCGCAAAGGTATCCACAATTTTCGGCGTTTGCTACCTTTGCAGCCCACTTGAAGGCTTATTTGAAAACGCGTGCGGCAGAAACAACTTTTCAGGATTTTCTTATTCCTGCTCATTTTTACTTTCAGCAAACAAACGACTGTCAGAGCTCAGCAATCGACAGGACAAACCGTTGATGTTGTTTTTTGTCTGGACCTCAGCAGCAGCGCGAACGGACTTATCGATCATTTGCGAAACCATCTCTGGGATTACTGGTATTTCTTTTCGCGTTGTCAGCCTGTACCCAATTACCGGATCGGTGTTGTGGCTTACTCCCGTTTCAGTTATGGGAAATCGAATGGTTATGCAAAAATGATCAAAGACCTCGGAACAGATTTCGAACCGCTCAGCAATATTTTGTACAAAATTCCGTCTCGTATAGAAAAGGGTGATCAATATGTCGGCTCCGCTTTGAGTACTTGTCTGAAAAAAATTTCCTGGTCAAAAGACCCCGACGCGATAAAAATAATTTTCCTGGTCGGCAATGGTGATGTAACGCTCGGCGCGGAGAACATCGACCGCACCATGGAAAAACTGAGCGCGCAGGGTGTGATCATCTATCCGATTTATTGCACTGTTCCAGGAGAACGAAAAACCGTGAGACAATGGCAGCGCATCGCGGAGAACAGCGGAGGAAAACTAAGCACCATTTCCATCCGCAATAAATATTTTGATCAGCTGAATGGTTTTGACATCAAAAAGTTCAGGACACTGAACAGGAAGTTCAATAATACCTATCTCTATTACGGACAAGGAGGATTCAAACGCTGGAGGATGCTGAACGACGAAGACAATCATGTTTACATTACCAATACCGAAGGCTATCGTTACAGAGCATTGTACAAGATCTCCGATGATTATCAGAAAAAAAACGCTTCCTGGGATCTCGTCGATTTGTATTACAAGAATCCTGTCGCCTTTATGGATGTAGATCGCAAAACGTTGAATGATACCTGCAAGAAGATGAAAAGCGATCAGTTGAAAGCGTATATCATTTATAAAAAATACGAGCGCAAAAAACTCAGCGCGATGATTGCGGACATGATCGCGGAAAAAGAGATGAAGGACAAAGCCGATGGCAAGATCCATGAGAAGACCATGGGTACGCTCGATATTATTTCCATCCGAACACTGCGGGAGTTATTGCAGGCAAAACAAATTAACTGTCCGACGAATTAACATGTCAACCTGGAACAAATGGATTTTTGGCGGCCTCGGCTGGGCACTTGGCGGGCCCATCGGAGGAATTATAGGTTTCGCATTGGGAGCAATTTCTGAAGAAGGTCAGAAAACGTACACCACGAGCGGACGAAATATTCTCCCGAACGATTTCAGTGCCGCGCTGCTGGTGCTTTGTGCCGCGGTGATGAAAGCCGATCAGAAGGTGATGCGTTCGGAGCTCGATTTTGTAAAAAACTTTTTCTCCCGTCAGTTTGGCGAAGCGCACACACGTGAGCGCATGATTCTTTTTCGCGAGATCCTGAACCAGGAAATCGAAATCGGTCCGGTATGCGCGCAGGTGAGACAGTTTGTCGATCCTTCGGCACGTTTACAATTGTTGCATTTGCTTTTCGGTCTGGCCAATTCCGACGGAGGCGTGAGCGAGCCCGAGCTTGCTGTCATCGGACAAATCGCGGTATTGATAGGCATCGGACAAAAAGATTTCGAAAGCATGAAAGCGATGTTCATCAAGGACACCGATTCCGCTTACAAAATTCTCGAGATCGAAAAATCCACGAGCGATGAAGAAGTAAAAAAAGCCTACAGGAAAATGGCGATGAAATATCATCCCGACAAAGTCCACCACCTCGGTCCCGAATACGCCAAAGACGCGCAGGAGAAATTCAAAAAGATTAATGAGGCGTATGAGTCGGTTAAGAGGGAACGCGGACTTGTTTAGTGCTTAGTGCTTAGTGGTTGGTGCTTAGTAGTTAGTGCTTTTAATCTTCCCGACTCCTGGCTCTCGACTCCCGTCCCTCGTCCCCCGCCCTCTGGCCCCCGTCAAATTATTAGTTGTATTGCCTTTTTGCTTTTCAGGATACTTGACAACATGGCCACACCTTGTTCTGTAAAGGCATATGGGGTAGCCGGACTAAATTTAACAGTATCCGGGAGCTTATCACAATTTGTGATAAGCTCCTGCCATTCCATCTTCGAGAGTTCAAACATAAAATCCTCAGGAAATCGATCTCGGTTTCGTTTAACAGCTTGTTTCAATGCCCTGTTTTCAACAGAATACATTTGAGCCAGATCAAAATCAAGCATTACTTTTTGCTTCCTGACTTCAAAAATCTTGCTGCGAATTATCATTTCAACTGAAAGTTCCATTCTGCAAAGATGGACTTCAAATCAGAAATGTCAATTTCATATGAGAAGGATTTTATATTGGAATTTTTTCAAAAGCCCTCAGCATTCCTGATTCAATCTTTAGTCATCTTCCCGAAAATTCAGGAGCGACACATTCATCTCCGCATCCTCCGGCCTACCCGTGTTTCGCTCGTTTCCTCGCTTCACCCGGGGCTATGTTAATGGGGGCGGAAGACGTTTCTTAGTTTATAGTGGTTGGTGCTTAGTGGTAAGTTCATTCAACCAGCTGTGCCGTATTAAGAACCATCTACTAATTTACTCAACTCGCGCTTCGACGGATTTCGTTGACGCCAGAGTGAAAGTTTTAAATGAAATTAAAAGCGTGCCGACACGTTGAACTATTCAAGATGGATTAAAATCATCCAGCTAAAGAGGGTTCCTTTGAGTTCTTTACGAGAAGTTATTTCTCGCAAAGACGCCAAGAACGCAAAGAGATTTTTTTTAACTTGTGGCTCCCTCAGAGAGGGCGAGTATTAATATTTTACTATACACAATTCCATTTCATCATGAAACAAAAACTTACAGCAACAATCTTCATTCTATTTTTTCTTCTGAATTTTTCGGAGAATTCAACGGCTCAGTGGATACAAACCAACGGACCGGAGGGCGGGAATATCACTTGTATCGCGGGTGACGGAGTTCATATGTATGCGGGTACTGCGGTTTCCGGGATTTACAGATCGACGAACAATGGAGGCAGCTGGAGTCTCTCATTATATGACAATATCTATTTTCATTTCACCGCCCTGCTTATTGAGGGGAATACTGTTTACGCGTCGACGACAAACGGAATCCTGGTTTCAACGGATTATGGCGCGACCTGGACAGACATCAATGTGGGTTTGAATTTTCGTTATGTCACCGCGCTTGCGAAGAGCGGGAATAATTTTTACGCGGCAACGGGTGGCGACGGTATTTATCTCTCGACTGACAATGGACTGAACTGGACACGGATGAACAATGGCCTGACTACAATGGATGTTCGTAGTCTGACAATCAAGGGAACAGAAGTTTTTGTCGGGACTGCCGGAGGTGGAATCTTTCACAGCACGGATACAGCCGCAACCTGGACCAACGCGAATGCGGGGATTGCAACGTATCACATACGCGCGCTAACGGTAAACGGAACTACACTTTTCGCAGCCATCGATAACTACGGTATTTTTACTTCTACTGACGGCACAACCTGGGATCCTACAAACAATGGTTTGCCTATCATGACTTCATACTACTATAACTGCTTTACAACAAAAGGCAGTTATGTATTTCTTGGAATTCTTGGATCAGGAATTTACGAGAGCTTTGATTATGGCTTGAACTGGACGGAAGCGAATACCGGTCTCAACAATAAACGAATCTACGCACTCGGAAGCGATGGCTCGAATGTTTTCTGCGGAAGTGAAGGCGGTGGTGTAAGTATCTCTATGAATAGTGGCGGCAACTGGTCGGCCAGCAATAACGGGCTCTTTGCAAGTGTTATTAGTTCACTCGCTTTCAACGGCAGTGTACTGATGGCTTGTGCGGATGGTAATGATTTATTCTCCACAAATAATTCCGGATTGAGCTGGAGTTCGTCCAACAATGGATTAACAGAACACAATACTCAATCCGTTTTTGCATTCGGTCCCAGACTTTTTACAGGTACTAGTTATTCCGGCATATACGTTTCAACGGATAACGGATTGAACTGGATATCGAGCAGTGTTGGTCTCACCAATCCGAATGTATACACTTTCGGATCAAACGGAAGTAATTTATTCGCGGGGACATTGGGTGCGGGAGTCTTTATTTCTTCGGATAGCGGAGCAAACTGGTCACCGGCCAATACAGGAATAGCCACGGAAAATATTTCATCCATCACCAGCATGGGATCACTCTTGTTTGCCTCCACTTTCGCGAATGGTATTTTCGTTTCAACAAACAATGGCTCCACATGGACGCCTACTGCGACTTTGCCCACTACGTATATTAAATGTCTGCATGTAAAAGGCAACAAGCTTTATGCAGGAACAAATGGTAGCGGAGTTTATTGTTCACTTGATTCGGGCAATACCTGGCCAATAAGTTACAGCGGAAGTAGTTTTCAAACCATCAATTCCATTGTGGACGATGGAACAAATTTATTCGCGGCTGCACAGTATGGCGGAGTATTTGCATCAACAGATGATGGTGTCACCTGGAATTCTTTTAATACCGGATTGGCTTTTCCTTATCCCTCCTCACTCCTGGTCCTTAACACGGACCTGTTCCTTGGTGTGAGTGGTGGCGGTGTGTGGAAACGTGCATTGTCGGATCTCGCTTCAGTGAATGAAAGTGCTTTCGATAATGATGCGCTTTCAGTTTATCCAAATCCTGCTAAGAATATTATAAATTATTCTATTTCTGATTCACATACCCCGATTCATTCTGTTTCACTGCAAAATCTGCAGGGACAAAAAGTATTTGAATCATTTGAAGAAAACTCCCTGCTGAATGAACACAGTATGGATGTTTCCGCTTTTCCAAAAGGGATTTACATACTGCAAATTCAGGTGGAGGACAAAGTGCTTATGGGGAAAATTGTTCTTGAGTAAATTTATTCAGGCTTGGGTTTTGTTGGATACAAATTTCTTGAAATATATGCGCCTATAAGGTTTCGGTCATACGACAAGTTTGGAGTGAACAGAAAAGTTTACGCATGTATTGCTAAAAGATTCTTTCTAAAATCTGCCCTTACTTAAAAAATCCAACTTAAAATAGGTTGTACTTTCAAAACTCCTATCGGATTTTTGAAGAATGATGTACGTATATATTTTGACCAATCCCGGTAAAAATTTACTTTATACCGGAGTTACAAATGATTTGAAAAGACGCGTAAGAGAACATGAAGCAGACAGAGGGTCTTCGGAAACTTTTACTGGAAAATATTATTGTAATAAATTAATCTACTATGAATCATTTGATAATCCTCGCGATGCAATTCAAAGAGAAAAAGAAATTAAAAAATTGAGCAGGGAAAATAAGTTTAAATTGGTTAAAAAGAAAAACCCCAAAATGCAATTTTATGTTTTGTAGTTTCAAGTTAAAGGGTATCGCTTAGAATTATTTGTTTATCTTCCTTCGACAACTACCAAATGTCATCTATAGAATTATTTTTTAAAAATAAATTAAGGAAAAGGGCGGCCGTTTACTTGCCTGAAAATTATTACCATATAACCTAAAAGATCTCTGCGAGATGACATTCGGCAGTTCTACAAATGTGTCGTCCAATTCCCGCTCAATAAATTTAGTGAAAATGTAACAAGGATTGTTCGGCGGGAATTGGACGACACTCTCTTCGACAAAGAGCCGTCATCTCGCAGAGATCTTTTAGGTCAATTGAAAAAAATGTTTTAATATCACAACGTGTGGTTATCCGTCGAAGCTTAAATATTTATTACCTAATCACCTAAAAGATCTCTGCGAGATGACATTCGGCAGTTCTACAAATGTGTCGTCCAATTCCCGCTCAATAAATTTAGTGAAAATGTAACAAGGATTGTTCGGCGGGAATTAGACGACACTCACTTCGACAAAGAGCGGTCATCTCGCAGAGATCTTTTAGGTCTGTTGAAAATAATGTTTTAATATCACAACGTGTGGATATCCGTCGAAGCTTAAATATTTATTACCTAATCACCTAAAAGATCTCTGCGAGATGACAATTGGACGTTGTTCGATTGTGTCGTCCAATTCCCGCTTAATAAATTTGGTGAAAATGTAATAAGGACTGTTGGGCGGGAATTGGACGACACTCACTTCGACAAAGAGCGGTCATCTCGCAGAGATCTTTTAGGTCTGTTGAAAATAATGTTTTAATATCAGAAAGAATGGATATACGTCGAAGTATTAAATTTTATTACCAAATCACATAAAAGATGGATATCCGTCGAAGCTTAAATATTTATTACCTAATCACCTAAAAGATCTCTGCGAGATGACAATTGGTCGTTATTCGATTGTGTCGTCCAATTCCCGCTTAATAAATTTGGTGAAAATGTAATAAGGATTGTTCGGCGGGAATTGGACGACACTCACTTCGACAAAGAGCGGTCATCTCGCAGAGATCTTTTATGTTAGTGCAGGCGATCCTGAATCTCCTCCCCTACTGTTTTCATGACCGGCAATACTGAAGGAGCGATTTTCATCAATGGATAATACAACACTGAATCCGCTTTCTTATCAGGTGAAAGCCAATTGTATTTTGTATCCAGCTTGTTGAAATAAAATAAAACCACACTGGTGACTAAAGCGTATTTCAGTCCGCCGAAAATGGCCCCGAGAATTTTATTGAATATTCCCAGAGCGGCGATTTTTATTAAGCCTTCAAATAATTTAGCGAGAAAAAAGATTCCTACGGAAACGAGTAAAAACATTACGAAGGAAGAGATGTAATGCAGTGTATGCGGATTGGCATCGATGACTTTCAGAACATAGGGTTCCGCGAAAGTGGAGAATTTAAAGGCAGCGTATAATCCGAGGAAGAGTGCTCCCAGTACAGCGACTTCAAAGATGAAGCCTTTTATAAATCCACGGATCATGCCGGTGATTAGTAAAAGGGTGAGGATGATGTCGAGATAGTTCATGTTCTACTCTTTGCGTTCTTTGTCCCGATGGGGCGAACAAATTTTCGCCCCATCGGGGCAAAGAAACGCAAAGGTTTTAGGAATTTATTGCGGCAACGCCGGGAAGGGTTTTGCCTTCGATGTATTCGAGTAATGCTCCGCCGCCGGTGCTGACGTAAGAAACTTTTTCTCCGAGATGGAATTTATTGATCGCCGCGGCTGAGTCGCCTCCGCCAATGAGTGAGAAGGCTCCTTTTTCGGTAGCGCGGACGATGGCTTCCGCGAGGGCTTTTGTTCCCGCTGCAAATTTTTCAAATTCAAAAACTCCGGCCGGACCGTTCCACAAAATGGTTTTTGAATTTTCGATCACATCGCAAAATGCTTTTATTGATTTTTCACCGATGTCGAGTCCCATCCATCCTTCCGGAATCGCGTTGATCTCGCTGTGACCTACCTGCGCGTTCGCATCAAACTTATCGCCGAGAACCGCGTCGGTCGGTAAAACTATTTTCACTCCTTTGGCTTTTGCTTTTTCAAGAATATCCAGAGCAAGATCGAGTTTATCTTCTTCACACAGCGATGAACCGATCTTCCCTCCCATCGCTTTCACAAATGTGAATGCCATGCCTCCACCGATCAGCAGGTTGTCGACTTTATTCAGGAGTTGTTCGATGATGAGAATTTTATCCGACACTTTCGCTCCACCCATGATAGCAGTGAATGGTTTCACGGGATGATTCAGGACTTTGTCGGCATTCTCGAGTTCGCCTGCCATGACATAACCGAAACATTTTTTACCCGGAAAAAATTTAGCGATCACCGCAGTAGACGCGTGCGCACGGTGTGCCGTTCCAAATGCGTCGTTCACATAAAATGTTCCGAGTGCGGCAAGTTTTTGCGCGAACTCTTCGTTTCCTTTTTCCTCTTCTTTGTAAAAACGGAGATTCTCGAGTAACAAAACTTCACCGGGCATCAATGAGGCGGAAAGATTACGGGCCGAGTCGCCAATGCAATCATCCGCGAATTTTACGGTCGTGTTCAGCACCTTTGTGAGATGCGCGACCAGATGTTTCAATGAATATTTTTCTGCCGGACCTTCTTTCGGTCGGCCAAGGTGTGACATCAGGATCACGGAACCTCCGTCTTTCAGAATTTTCTGAATCGTCGGAATGGCCGCACGGATGCGGGTGTCGTCGGTGATGTTGTATTCTTTATCTAAGGGAACATTGAAATCTACGCGAATCAATGCCTTTTGTTCTTTGAAATTGTGCTGATCAATAGTATTCATGAGCTTTTGAATTGTCGTGCAAAGATATTTGATTGATGCATGTCATGGAAAAAATCGCGGGGGAATTGTCTGCAACCTATTGTTCATTCATGCAGCCGGCAGATTGCCCGGATCGCTCCAGTCGGAACATTTTCCAAAACCATTGCTTATCTTTATGCCATGCGTTTTGCGGATGTAATCGGTCAACAGCTTGTGAAACAACGTCTTCTTCAGTCGGTGAAAGACGAAAGGGTGAGTCATGCCCTGATGTTTCTCGGTCCGGAAGGCTCCGGAAATCTTGCCATTGCCCTGGCTTTCGCGCAATACCTTGTTTGTGAAAACAGGTCGGATACCGACAGCTGCGGCACCTGTTCGGCTTGTGTGAAGATGAACAAGCTGGTGCATCCGGATGTGACTTTCAGTTTTCCGGTTGCCACCAGGAAGGATGAAAAAAATAAAAGCCCAAAAAGTGTCGACTATATAAAAGAATGGCGTGAATCGGTTCTGGAAAATCCTTACCTCGTTTATACCAAATGGGTGGAAGATCTGAACATTGAAAACAAGCAAGGGCTTATTTCCGTGGAAGAAGCCGCGGATATTGTGAATCGTTTGAGTCTGAAGAGTGTTGAATCCGGTTATAAAATTGTTGTCATCTGGGTTCCGGAACGAATGAACACCGCTGCTTCAAATAAAATGCTGAAAATTCTGGAAGAGCCACCGGAGAATACACTTTTCTTCCTCGTGGCGGAACAGTTTGAACAATTGCTTTCTACCATTACTTCCCGAACACAATTGGTGAAGGTGAACAGAATTCCTGATGAAGACATGTATCATGCGCTTACGGGAATACATCAGCAGTCACCGGAAGTAGCGCGTCGTATTGTTCATCGGGTGAATGGAAATTACAACGAAGCATTAAAAATTCTTGCCAACGATACTGTTGATGCGGATTTGAATCAATGGTTTATTCTCTGGATGCGTGCCTGTTTCAAAGCGGATATTCTTCGTATCAATGAGCTCTGCGAAGGATTCACCGGAGAATCACGGGAGACACAAAAGATGTATCTCGAACATGCTCAGCAAGTGGCGAGAGAATGTCTGATGATTAATTACGCCGAACGTTCCCTGGTACGCATGGAAGGAAAAGAACTTGAAGATCTCAAACGCTTCGCTCCATTTATTCATATAAATAACGCGGAAAGTTTTGTCGAGGAATTGAATTCCGCTACTTACCATCTCGAGCGCAACGCGAATGCACGGATTCTTTTCACGGATCTTTCGCTGAAGATTCACAAGTTGATTTACAATCCTTCCTGAGGATTTTTTCAGAATAAACCGCACAGATAAAAACTGAATCTTTTCAGCTTGCTCTTCGTTTTGCTATCCAATTGCAAAGAGATCTAAACCAACATTTTCGGTCAATTCTGTAAGTCCCTAATAATCAGTATGTATTAGATCGGGTGATTTGTGTATTTTTGCAAATTGCTGATCAAAATCATTTCAATAAAAAAACCAATATGGCTTGTAATTCCTGCAGCACTGGAACAGACGGAACGCCGGGGGGATGCCGCAACAACGGCACCTGCGGCACGGGTGGGTGCAACAAGCTGAACGTATATAACTGGCTTACAGACATGGTGTTGCCTCACGGGCAACAGCCTTTCGATATTGTGGAAGTACGCTTCAAGGGAAGCCGAAAAGAGTTTTTCCGCAACAAAGAAGCGATCGATCTCCGCGCAGGAGATGTGGTTGCTGTAGAAGCGACACCCGGCCATGATGTCGGGGTTGTTTCCATGGTAGGTGAGTTGGTACGTTTTCAGCTGAAGAAAAAAAATCTCACCGAAGAATCCGACGCGATCAAAGCGCTTTACCGTAAGGCGAAGCCGAATGAAGTAGAAAAATGGCTTGAAGTAAAAGACAAAGAGCCATCCACACTTTCCCGGACACGTGAAATTATTCAGTCCCTCAAACTGAGCATGAAGCTGGGCGATGTGGAATATCAGGGTGATGGAAAAAAGGCAACTTTTTTCTATACTGCTGACGACCGTGTTGACTTCCGTGAATTGATCAAACGACTGGCGGATGAATTTCGCATTCGTGTTGAAATGCGTCAGATCGGAATGCGTCAGGAAGCCAGTCGTCTGGGCGGTTTAGGTGTGTGCGGAAGAGAGCTGTGCTGTTCAACCTGGCTGACAGATTTCAAAACTGTTTCCACAAGCACAGCGCGTTATCAGAACTTAGCATTGAATCCTGCCAAGCTTGCCGGACAATGTGGTAAACTGAAATGTTGTCTGAACTACGAACTCGATTCGTACATGGACATTCTGAAAGATTTTCCTTCTACGAATGTTGTTCTTGAAACCGAAGGCGGAAGAGCGTATCACCGTAAGACTGATATTTTCAAAAGAATTTTGTGGTACGCTTACAGCGGAGATGATAAGAAGGAACAATCCGAAGGCGCTGATGTAGGTGGTGATGGTGGAAACTGGATCGCGCTTCCGGTTCATCGTGTGAATGAAATCATCGAACTGAACAAACAAAAAATTCGTCCGACTGAATTACGCGATGCTTCTACAGAAGAAGAGATCGAAGTGAAAGAGCCGGATTACGCGAACGTGGTCGGGCAGGATAGCATCGACCGGATGGATAAGAAGAAAAAGAAAAAGAAGAAAAAGAAAAAACCTTCCGGTGGAGCAGATGCTCCACGTCCTCAGCAGGCAGGAGCTTCCGGAGAACAGAAAACTCCGCAGACTCAGAAACCACAAGGACAACAACAGGAAGCAAGACCTCCTCGTCCGCAACAACAGGGCGGAAATCAGCAGCAACGCAACCAGCGTCCGCAACAACAAGGACAAGCTCAGGGAGCTAAACCTCAGCAAGGCGGCCAACAGGCCCGACCGGAAAGACAACAACAGAATCGCCCGCAGCAACAAGGTCAGCAGCCTCGTCCGGATCGTCCGCAGCAGCAGAATCGTCCTCCGCAAAATCCGAGACCACAGCAAAATCCTGCTCCCAATGCGGCACCGGAAGGACAGACACCGAATCCGGAGCGAAGTGGTTCAAGTCGTGGTCCGCGTCAACGTCCGGGTCAAAACCAGGGTGGATCTGAAACTCCTCCTCCACCGCAGGAATCCTGACACGTATTCTTCTCTTGTGAGAATCTTAAGATGTAAACAAAAATGATAATGGGAAATCATTCATCCATGAAAAAAATCTCAATGCTTGTTTTCCTGTTGTTCGGCATTGTGTTGAGTTCCTGCGACAACAAAGTGGTTTTTGAAAAAAACATTTCACTGCCTGAAAATCGCTGGGAAGCCGCGAACATAGTACATCTGGAGACTACGATAGAAGATACTTCTACCGCGCACAATCTTTACATCAATATCAGAAATGCGGGAGGTTATCAGTTCAGCAATCTGTTTGTCTTTTTTACGACGACTACTCCAAAGGGAGAAATTGAACGCGATACTGTTGAGCTCACGCTTGCCGATGAACGCGGAAAATGGCTGGGTGACGGACTGGGCGATATCTGGGATAACCGGATTCTTTTCAAACGCAATTTCCGTTTCCCTCAGAGTGGTATTTACAAATTCGATTTACAACAGGCGATGCGTGTACCGATTCTTCCGCAGGTGATGGATGCGGGGATTAGGATTGAGAAGGCGGAGTAGGATTTTGGATTGTAGATTTTAGATTTTAGATTTTAGATTTTGTTGGAATTTGCAAAATCAATCTTCAATCAGCAATTTTTATCCTCGTCGCTTAGTACTAATCAATTTTCGCCCCTCGTCCCCTGTTCTTTGTCACTTTAATGACTATTAAAGCTGCTGACAAAAGAACAATCAGAAAAATATAGAAATCGGAGCGGCGGGATTCGGCGACTAGTTTTTTGTTTTGCAATTTGAGTGAGTCTACTTGTTTACTCAGCGTGTCGGACAACTGCTGGAGGTTCAACAATCTTTCTTCATTTGTATTCGCGCTGTAGGTCAAATTTAGTTTCTCGAAATTTTTATAATCCAGCATTCTGTTCAGGGCGCTGATGATGCGATTGTCGGTATCAACAATTTCCTGGAGTCGTGCCTGGCTTTCGCGGAGATCTGATTTTGTTCTTTGTCCGAAAATTCCGCTACGTTCACGAAGTGAAGCCGAATAACTATCAAAGAGTACCTTTCTCTCCTGCAATAAATTCATCAGATCAGTTCGGGCGGTGACCAGCGGTGACAGCTTTTGAGCAGAGAGATTCTGGCTGAGTAGCAGAAGAAGCAAAAGGAAAAATCGCATCGGGTAAAGGTATCCCTAATAAACGCCGGTTTTTGAAAAAAATTCCCTCTACTTGTATAAAAAACGTCGTTTTTAAAGAAATTTGCTTCAATCCGGCCAATTCTTCCTTTTTTATTGGATGATGCGATTGAATAAAATGTTGTTCGCAAACCGGAAGTCGGGGCTAGTGAAAGCCATCACTTTTGGTGTGATTTGAAGTCGAAAATCCTACCTTCGCAAACTCATGAATTAAGACTATGAAAAAAATAATCTATTTTATCACAAGTGCTTTCGTGTTGTTCACGTGCAGCATCAACAGCCTTGAGGCACAAACAACAAAACCGAAACCGAAACGTCCATTGCCAAGCAATGCTAGTCCGGCAAAAAATTCAGCGGTAAAACCTGCTCCATCGATTGAACATCAGGGATCACAAATCGCGATTCAAAAACCGGAGCCAAAGGACAAAATTCTGCCTTATGAAATTTTCCAGAAAAAACTTCCCAACGGACTAAATGTTGTAACCGTTCCTTATGAAAGCAAAGGAGTCGCATCCTTTTACATCGTTGTTCGTGTGGGTTCACGCAATGAGATCGAACCCGGCAAGACAGGATTCGCTCATTTCTTTGAACACATGATGTTCCGCGGTACAAAAAAATATTCCAAGGATAAATACAGCGCGGTACTGAAATCCACAGGAGCTTCAGCCAATGCAAATACCAGTCTGGACAGAACCCTCTATCACATGACCGGTGCATCTGAAAAACTTGCAACCATGTTTGAGCTGGAAAGTGACCGCTTTATGAATCTTGATTATTCATTGCAGGATTTTAAAACAGAAGCCGGCGCTGTAAAAGGCGAATACACGAAAAACTCTGCAAGTCCGTACACAAAGCTGGATGAAATGATCCAGAATACAGCATTCAGTAAACACACCTACAAGCATACAACCATGGGATTTTGGGAAGACATTGTAGACATGCCTAATCAGTACGAATATTCGAGGACCTTCTTCAATCGGTATTATCGTCCGGAGTATTGTACCATCATCGTTGTTGGTGACGCGAAGCCTGAAGAAGTGAACCGTCTGGCTGAAACCTATTTCGGTTCATGGAAAAAAGGGAATTATGTTTCCACAATTCCGGCCGAACCTGTACAACTGAAAACTTTATATACCCATCTTCAGAAGGCAGGTTTTCCCCCTTACCTGAGTTTGAATTTCAAAGGACCTGCACACAATGATGCGGCTATTGACCTGCCTGCTCTTGATTTGCTTTTCTCTGTGTATTTCTCTGAAAATTCCGATTTGTACAACAACCTGGTGATAAAAGAGACAAAAGCACGTTCCATCAGTGGAGGAGTTTACAATACACGCGATCCTTTTCTCATCACCATTGAAGCATCCCTCACCGATACAGCTAATTTCCAGCCTGTGAAAGACGCGTTCATGAATACTTTGATAAAAGCCGGGAACAGCCCGGTGGATGCGAAAACGCTTAATGAAGCGAAACTCAATCTGAAGAATAGTTTTAAAATGCGAATCGACAATCCGAGCGCAATCGCGGAATCGATCAGTTCATTCACATGGCTTACCGGTAACCCTGAATCACTGAACTACTATTACAACATGTACGACCAGGTGACTGCGGAAGATCTGATGAACGTTGCAAAAAAATATTTCCGGTCGGACCGACTTACTATCGGTACCATTTCTCCAAACGCGAAGGAGCACCTGAAATAATATCTTTATTCAAACAAAAATAATTCTCACGTATACTATGAATACTTTCAAAATAGTTCGTTACAGCATCTTTACCCTGTTCCTTTTGTTTCAGGGATTTAATGGCAGTGCACAGGAGCTTGTTGAGCTAAAGCAACCGAAATCAGGCAAGGTAGTTATCAAGTTAATGTTTCGAAACGGCTCCATCTCTGATCCCGCCGGCAAAGAAGGCATTACTTATCTTACTTCCAACCTGATGGTGAATGGAGGAACAGAAAAACATTCGGCAACGGAAATTCAAAAAATGATTTATCCCTGGGCGGCACGAATGAGTAGTTTCACTGATAAGGAAGTCAGCACATTAACCTTTGAATTTCCTTCAGAATACCTTGAAAAAATTTCCGGATTGATTCAGGAAATGGTACTTCAGCCGGGATTTAAAGAGGAAGATTTTAATCGTTTGCTTTCAAATCAGAAAAATTATGTGGATGAGGTAATTCGTCAGTCTTCTGATGAGGAATACGGAAAAAAATTACTGGAATATGTTCTTTTCAAAGGTACGCCTTACCAACATCTGACTCAAGGCACCACAGCGTCTTTGGGAAGCATGACCACTGAAGATGTAGCCCGGCATTACAAAAATGCTTTCACTCGTACAGGTTTGTTAGTAGGTATTGCAGGAGATTATCCAGAAAGCTTTGCACAGAATCTTTTGACGACATTACAGGCACTTCCAGAAAACACAGAGCCTTTACCGGATCCCGTAAAAATAGATCCACCTCAGGGGCTGGTTGTTGATATTATTTCCAAACAAGGTGCAATTGGTACCGCGATATCTGCGGGGTTTCCATTGAATATTACACGTGAATCTGATGATTTCGCAGCACTCATGGTAGCTAATTCCTGGCTGGGAGAACACCGGAAATCATACTCCCGTCTTTATCAGAAAATTCGTGAACAACGTTCCATGAATTATGGTGATTACTCGTATATCGAATGGTATGAAAACGGTGGAGGAAATATGTTACCAGTTCCCGGAACACCGCGTCACGCAAATTATTTCAGTATCTGGTTGCGCCCGGTACAAACAGCTAAAAGCCTGAAATCTCAATACAGTGGCATGGATTCTCTGAGAGAAGGACATGCTCGCTTCGCTTTACGCATGGCTTTACGTGAATATTCACAGCTGGTCAATAACGGGTTAACACAGGAGCAATTCGAAGAAACCCGAAATTTTCTGATGAGTTATACCAAACTGTATATTGAAACTACCTCGAAAAAATTAGGGTTTCTGATGGATTCGAAGTTTTATGGCCGCACCGACTGGATTACAGAAGTTGGTCGTCAACTGGCGCATTTGAAACTCGAAGAAGTAAATTCCGCCATCAAAAGAAACTGGATACTCGGGAAAATGAACATTGTAATGATTACAGATAAAAGTGAAGTGGAAGGATTGAAACAAGGACTAGAATCGGGTTCCGTTTCTCCTATGGTTTATTCTCCGGCACTCAGCTCCAGTTTACCTGAAGAGATTTACGTAGACGATAGGGAGGTTTCGTCATTCCCAATGCCCGTGATCGAAGTGCGGGTTACGGAATCGGCAGATACTTTCGGAAAAAAATAAAGTCCACGTATCTACGATAACAGGTACCTGATTAAACTTAAAAACGCGGATGGTGTAAAACCCATCCGCGTTTTTTTTCTAAATTTTACTTTTCCGGATAAAAACAATAGTTCAGTTCGGACTAACCGGGCAATTTAATTTTCTAAGTGATGAATCTATCGTTCGACAACAATTCAGGGTCGGTTGACTAAACCCTTCCTTTGAAACAATCTAAAAGACAATCTTTCGTTAGAATTACAATTGTTTCAGGTGTTAGAAAGTTCACTCACACTTTGGAGAAAATCGTGAAGGCAAGCATCAATTTTTACTACTTTTATCCCTTCGGGAACTCTACTATCGTATGCCTAAATCCTCAAAACCCAGTTTCAGGAATCTTATCCTCATACTCTGGCTGCTGGTTTTTTCTCCTCTCCTCATTCTTTCCGGGGTTATTTTTTTCGCTTCAAAAGGCTGGATCGGAGAAGAGTTGCCAACTTTCGAAGAACTGGAAAATCCACAGAGTAATCTGGCAGCGGAAGTGATCTCCAGCGACCAGGTAGTTTTGGGGAAATACTATACCCAGAACCGTACGAATGTTCATTATTATGAACTTTCACCCAATATCATCAATGCCCTGAAGGCAACGGAAGACATCCGTTTTGAAGAACACAGCGGTGTGGATATCCGGGGTCTGTTGCGTGCTATTGCCGGTGCCGGAAAATCCGGTGGAGGAAGTACCATCACACAGCAGCTGGCTAAAAATCTTTTCCATGAAAAACCGGGATCAAAAATTGAACGTGTCATCCAGAAAATTCAGGAATGGATCATCGCGGTAAGGCTGGAACAACAGTATACAAAAGAAGAGATCATGGCTATGTATCTCAATACTGTTGAATTCAGCAGCAATGCTTTCGGAATTAAATCCGCTGCCCGTACTTATTTTAACCAAACACCCGATTCCCTGAACATTCAGGAATCTGCAGTACTCGTTGGCCTGCTGAAAGCACCAACGATGTACAGCCCGGTAAGAAATCCAAAGAATTCTCTTGCAAGAAGAAATGTCGTACTTGGACAAATGATGAAGTACAAATTCCTTACCGAAGAACAATTTGATTCCATCAAAGCACTCCCGATAAAACTGAATTACCAGGTTGATGATCACAACTTCGGACTGGCTACTTATTTCCGGGAGTCCCTTCGTTCGGATATGTTGAAATGGTGCAAGGAACACATCAACAATTCTACAGGCAAGCCTTACAATTTGTATAACGACGGCTTAAGAATTTATACCACCATCGATTCAAGAATGCAAAAGTTCGCCGAGGCGGCCATGAAAGAACACATGACCGAGCTGCAAAAAAAATTCTTTGATCACTGGAAAGGAAAAGATCCATGGGAGGAACACAAAGAGGTTCTCACAGAAGGAATGAAACGTTCCGATCGTTACATCGCTTTGAAAGCGGCGAAAGCCAGTGATAAAGAAATTAAAAAAGCGTTCGCTACCAAGACCAAAATGACCATCTTCTCCTGGAAGGGTCCCATTGATACTACACTTACTCCGATGGACAGCATCAAGTATTATAAAAAAATACTGCAGTGCGGATTTATGTCGATGGAACCTCAAACCGGTTATATCCGTGCATGGGTTGGAGGAAATGATTATCGCTTTTTCAAATACGATCACGTGAAGGAAGGAAAACGTCAGGTTGGTTCGACGTTCAAACCGTTTCTTTACACGCTGGCTATGCAGGAAGGGTATTCACCCTGTTACAAAGTTCCGAATGTTCGTGTAACAATTGAACTACCCGGCGGACAACCGGCATGGTCGCCTGAAAACGCTGATGGTAAATACGGCGGCATACTCACCTTGAAACAAGGTCTGGCTGAATCAGTGAATAGTATTTCTGCTTATCTGATTAAACAATTCGGACCACAGGCATTGATTGAAGTGGCGCACCGGATGGGCATTACCAGTGATTTACCCGCTGTGCCATCAATTTGCCTGGGAACAGCAGATGTATCTGTATATGAAATGGTCGGAGCTTATTCCGCTTTTGCCAACAAAGGCGTTTGGACAGAACCCATCTATCTTACACGCATCGAAGACAAAAACGGAAATATTCTTCAGGAATTTGTTCCACGCAAAGTGGAAGCCATCAGTGAAGAAACCGCTTACCTCATGCTCAACCTTATGCAGGGTGTTGTTCAGTTTGGTACCGGTGCACGTTTACGCGGACAATACAAATTCAACAATCCTATTGCCGGAAAAACCGGTACAACACAAAATCAAAGTGACGGTTGGTTCATGGGGATTACTCCCGAATTGGTTTCCGGTTGTTGGGTAGGCGCTGAAGATCGCTCAGTACATTTCCGTTCTCTTGAACTGGGACAGGGAGCAAGAACAGCAATGCCTATCTGGGCCTTGTACATGCAAAAAGTATATGGCGATAAAACCCTTGATGTTTCCAAAGGAGATTTTGAAGCTCCAAAAGAACCATTGAGCGTTGAACTCAACTGTGATAAGTACAAACAAGCCGGCGAAGAGAAGTCGTCTTCATTTGATAAGGACAACTTCTAGTTGTTGGTTGTTGGTTGTTGGTTGTTGGTTGTTGGTTGTTGGTTGTTGGTTGTTGGTTGTTGGTTGTTGGTTGTTGGTTGTTGGTTGTTGGTTGTTGGTTGTTGGTCCAAAATAAAATATTTGCAATAGACTCTTTACCATTCACTATAAAATAATTCAGGCAATGAACAAAGTAGTAGCAAACGCGGAAGAAGCAATTAAAGGAATCGAAAATGGAATGACCCTGCTTGTTGGAGGTTTTGGCTTGTGTGGAATTCCGGAGAATTCAATAAATGCATTGGTAAAAAAAGGTGTGAAAGATCTCACCTGCATTTCCAATAACGCAGGCGTTGATGATTTCGGTCTTGGTTTGTTACTGAACAATCACCAGGTAAAGAAGATGGTATCATCCTATGTTGGGGAGAATGCAGAATTTGAAAGACAAATGCTGAGCGGTGAACTGGAAGTTGAACTGATCCCACAGGGAACGCTGGCTACCCGTTGTCTGGCCGCCGGTTACGGCATGCCCGCGATATTTACTCCTGCAGGAGTGGGCACCGAAGTAGCGATCGGTAAAGAAGTAAGAAATTTTAATGGTAAAGATTACCTGATGGAATATGCTTTTGACGCGCCATTCGCGATTGTCAAAGCATGGAAAGGTGATACAGATGGAAATCTGATTTACCGTGAGACAGCACGCAATTTCAATCCGCTCATGGCGATGGCAGGAAAAATCACTATCGCGGAAGTGGAAGAGCTTGTGCCGGCGGGTAGTCTCGATCCGGACCACATCCACACTCCGGGAATTTATATTCACCGTATTTTTAAAGGAGAAAAATACGAGAAGCGAATTGAGCAAAGAACTGTCCGGAAAAAAGGTTAAATCGTTACCTAATTACATACAACATGGAAATTCCTCTTCAAATGACGGGATTTCCATTTTATAATTATTGACCTTTCTATCTATGAATCGAACGGCTCTACTTTCCTTTTTTGTCGTTTTGATTTTTGTGGTTGTCTTTTTCAAACCTGTCTTCCTTCACCCAAACGAAACGATGCTCACCGCTGATGGCGATGGAATCAAGACATACACCATGATTGCCGGTCACATCCGCAACGATAGCAGCTGGACGGAATATCAAAACATGAATTATCCTTATGGACAAACGCATGTATTTACTGACGGACAAACACTCATTACAAACACCTTAAAATTTCTTGCGATTCCTTTTCCCTGGTTCGAAACACATAGTGTGGGTTTAAGCAATATGCTTTGGCTGCTTTCCTTTCCGCTCTGCGCTTTTTTTCTAAGCCTTGTTCTCTTACGGCTTTCTTTACCAAAAACACTTGTAATTATTGCCGCCGTATCGATTACCCTTTTGTGTCCGCAGCTCTTTCGCTTGCAGGGACATCTTACTTTATCCTATGCATTTTGTTTTCCACTCAGTTGGTGGTTGCTGATAAAGTACGATGCCGGAGAAAAAAGAAAAACAACAGGTGCGATTCTAATTCTCCTGAACACCTTGTGGTTTTTTATTCATCCCTATTTCAGCGCGATTCTGATTGCGTTTACTATTTGTTATGCGGGAACTCTTTTATTATCGAAACAAAAATCTTTTACGAAAAATAAAAATCTCTACCTCGGATACATTTTGCAAATTATTGTACCTGCTGTATTGACCCAGATTATCATTTCAATTATCGATTTTCATCTGGGAAGACCAATTCGTCCTACCGGATTCTTTGAGCACTTCGCGACATTTGCCACAGTATTTCTTCCGCTGAAAGCTCCTTTTCACAATCTGATTACAAAACCACTTGGTTTCTCACAGTCTCATTGGGAAGGTTGGGCCTACATTGGACTGGCAGGAACGGTAATGGCAGCATTCTCATTGTTCCGTCTGTTCCGCTTTATCCTTCGTAAAAGATTTGACAGAATTTTATTCCCGGTTCGCACGCTTTGGCTTTCTGTATCAATAAGCGCGGCCATTGTACTGTTGATTTACGCGATGGCTGTTCCATTTCGACTGGGAGGAGAACCTTTGCTCAACTGGATTACAACCTTAAGACAGTTTCGTTCCCTCGGGCGATTTGCATGGGTATTTTATTTTGTTTTCAGTGTATTTAGTTTTTATACTTTGTGGTTGATCTATAAAATTTTGAGAGCGCGGGGGAAAACAAGATTCGCGTTTATGCTCATCGGATCGTTCGCAGGTTTGCAATTGCTGGAAGGTTTTTCGCAATTCCGGATTGTTGCTGAACAATGCGTGAACGCTCCAAACTATTTCAATGAACAAGTCTTGCCAAAAGAGTACAGGGAATTACGTGATGAACTGAATCGCATCAAAACAAGCTATCAATGTCTTGTTCCACTTCCTTTTTATCACATCGGTAGTGATAATTTTACAACAGCGGATCCACGTGAAAGTCTGCGAGCTTCCATGGTAGTTTCATACTGGTGCAACTTCCCACTATTGGCATCCTCAGCCGCCCGCTCTCCTATTCCGGAAGCAAAAAACATTCTACAGTTTTTTTCTCCCTCTTTCATTTCAAAAACAATTGAAACCGACCTTCCCTCAAAAAAACCATTTCTCATTTTAAAGACTCAGGAGCAGCTGGATCTCCAGGAAAATTATCTTTTGCAAAAAAGTACAAAAATCTGGGAGAACACTTCGTTCAGTTTATTCGCGTTGGCATATGATTCCATATTTGAAACCAAAGAGGATCTGAAACAAACGAATATCATAGTCTTTAAGCCAAACATCACAGGACAAATCTTTTCTTCAGATCCGGGATATTTTTATTTTGATGGATTTGATTCTGCATCAAATTCAAAATCCAGATATGGAAAAGGCTGTTTCGAGGGAAATAAAAATATTGAGAACCTCCTCATTGATCATGCGGATCTGCCATTTGAACCGGGTAAAGAATATTTGCTCACCTACTGGCACAACAATCTGGAAGAAGGCAGTAATCAAATCGACCTTTTGATGATCGCTGAAAACCCGCAAAACGGAGAAGAGCAAATACTCTTTTCCTGCACTCCTGCTCGTGCTAAAGTGATTGACGGAGAATGGTCCCTGGTGCAACAAACATTCATCGCTCCTGAAAAACCGGTGAATTATACCCTTAAATTTTTAAAAGACCCTCATTCTGATCAGCATTTCTTTGCCGATGAATTGCTGATTCAATCTCCAGGTACCAATGTTTATTTATTATCACAGTCAACCGGCAATAAGAACGACTCTGTTTGTATAGTTAATAATTTCCAGGTTCCAGGTTACGCATATATTCGTCAGGAGGCAACGTCCAAATAAACACACTTTCTTATTTGCGCAAATATTCCCCTCATAAAATTTCTTTACATTTGAATTTTCACATTTAAAAGATTGATCTGATTAAAGAGAACACCTCCAACTCCGGCACATATTATCATGCAGAATAATCAATCCATAAAAAGTAAAATTTCAATCTTCATCATTTTCGCTTTTCTTATTTCCTGCTTTTTTATCAATGCTGAGAACAGAAGAGATCAGATAGTAAGTGATGTTGTTTCCTACTATGGATATCTTCCTGCTTTTTTTATTTACCATGACGCGACTCTTTCCTTTATTGACCGAGATAATGGTGCTCTCAAATCAAAATACTGGCCCGAAACAACACCGGACGGGAAGTATGTATTGAAAACAACAATGGGCCTGAGTATACTCTACATGCCATTTTTCTGGCTTGCTCACGCATATGCAAATGTTTCACACTATACTCCTGATGGTTTTTCCAGGCCATATCAAACAGCGCTTGTCATCAGTTGTTTTTTCTATGTATTGATTGGATTATGGTATTTACGAAAACTACTCCTGCTCTATTTTACAGATGGTATCACAGCATTGACACTACTTTGTGTGTATTTTGGAACGAATCTTGTCTGGTACACCACACGTGAAGCGGCCATGTCGCATGCTTTTCTGTTTTCAATCATCAGTGTCTTTTTGTATTTCACAGTAAAATGGCATGAGAATCCAAACTGGAAAAATACTTTCATTGCAGGCGTGCTCATTGGTTTGGCCATTTTGATTCGACCTACCATGCTGTTGCTGAGTTTGCCCTTTATTTTTTACAATGTAAATTCATGGAAATCATTTGTAGAAAAGATTCAGTTTTTCTGGAAAGAACGGATGCACATCCTTTTGATTTTCGTTTGCGTTTTTCTCTGCGCACTTCCGCAGTTGATTTACTGGCACACCGCAACCGGACATTGGTTTTATTATTCATATACATCAGAACGATTTTATTTTAATGATCCTCACATCATCGACGGATTGTTCAGTTACAAAAAAGGCTGGCTCATTTATACACCCATCATGTTCATTTCGATCATCGGAATTTTGATGTTTCGTCAAGTCATCCGCGTGTTCAATTTAGGAATTTTGCTCACGCTATTGATTTGCATATATGTATTCTATAGTTGGTGGGCATGGTGGTACGGAGGATCATTTGGACAAAGACCAATGGTGGATTTGTATGGAATGCTTGCTTTGCCTTTCGCCGCTTGTCTGGACTGGATTAAAAAGAACAAAGCACTGATTGCCGTTTCCGTTCCTGTATTTCTATGTCTGATCAGTTTCAGCTTGTTCCAGCAATGGCAGTACAAAAAAGGATTGATTCACTATGATGGGATGAATAAGAAAGTATATTTCATCGGATTATTTCAAACGGAAAGCACAGGTGAATGGTGGGCAAATCTTCAGCAACCTGATTACGATCGTGCACGTGCAGGTTTGCCATATAACCTTCCTTCCACACATGAAGGTTGGATTTATTTTAATTATCAGGATTTCGAATTGCATCCGGAATCTATTCCGGGCACAACAAAGGAGATTAAGAAAAGCGGAGATTACTCTTTTGCTTTGTCAAAAGATGTTCCCTTTTCTCCTGCATACAATTTTGAGATTGTCGATTTAAATTCAAAATGGGCGGATAGCCTGTTTGTTCACGCAGATATTTATTGCAAAGAAAAAATCAACCCGGGTGACTTGTACGTGGTATTCTCAACTGAAAGCGATACCGGAATGACTCAATACTTTGCAGGAGATGTTTCGGAATTAAAATCAATTCCCGCAGCAAGTTGGGAAAAGATTGACATGAAAATCCGGTATTATTATCGGCCCGACAGAGAAACGGGAAAATTATATTTCTGGGACAAAGGTGGGAAGCAGGTGTATGTGGACAATATTCATATGGAGTTTAAACAGGTGGCAGAGGCGAAGTAGTGCTTAGTGGTTAGTGCTTAGTGCTTAGTGCTTAGTGGTTGGTTGTTAGTTGTTAGTTGTTAGTTGTTAGTTGTTAGAATTTGCTTAGATGCAAATTTTTTCATAGACATAGAAAACATTTTTAAAAAAGACTTTTACTTTTTTCCGTCCCAAGTCTCTCATCACTTTCTTCTAAACACCAAACTGACTCAGGTGATGATCAAGATGTTTGGAGAACATATTGTTCCACTCTGTTTTATTCAGCTTCCCGAAAGAATGTGACTCTTTTCCTTCAAAATAATTTTCACCCAATTGCTGTGTCTTTGTTATAAAGTCGATCAGCCTTTTTTTCTCGGCTTCAAAGTTTTTATCGTCTTTGATTAGAAATTCAGGAGCCGTAGGATTGTTTTTTCGATATCCCTTTTCTCCTACTACGGAAGGTTTCACTAATAATTTCAGAATTAATTTTTTGAATCCGCCTGGCTTGGGATGTTTGTCTTCGTAGATCATCTCATAGGTAACATTACAATGCGCGAGCATTTGTGCTACACTCATTTTTCCCCAGAGTGCCTTGGTATCAGAGTTTAATTTATTGATTCGGCTGATCATCTCAGCAGCACCATTCGGATCGAATACGTTTTTCATACAAACGAATTTCTAAGTTAAAAAAGAAATATACAGGTTTATTTTGAAGGCAGGAATTTCGTACTCATTTTAACTATCCGGTTTCTTCATTCATAAAAGTTCAATTAGCACAAACTAGTTTTTCAATTTTTCAGAAAGATTACTAAACGTCTCATAAGGACCATTTGCCGCGAACATATTGATGATCCAGACAGGAATCTCTCCGCCGGGATTCAATTCCAATTCATACTTTATAAAAATAGTATTGGCAGTTGGCATCGTCACGTTCCAGTGGGCGGAATAATGTGTAACAGGAACAAAATCATCCGATTCAGGAATTCTCCAGGACTCTCCGCTCCCGGTAATGGTCATGAATTTCGGAAGACTATCCGTATTGATCACCACATGCACTGCCGCCACCCTGTCGGAAAGTGGCCATGGAAGCGAGGTCTCCGAATAATAAATAAAATCAAGATCCGGGTTCTGCACCATCAGGCTGCATATTTTCGCATGATAAATCCAGGTCGTAAAAAGCGGAACATCGGTTAGTGCATTGATCAGCTTAGCATAATTTCCCGCCATCAAACATTCAGCTTTGATCGCCTTGTAATCTGAATTTGGAAGCTGGCTTGAATAGACTTTGATTCCGTTCTTGTTTTTTTCAAGTTTCCACACGGGTTGACCGGAACTTAAAAGAGGTAGCAGGATGAAAATAAATGTGCGCAGTAATCGAAACATGACCATTATTAAAGCCCCAGTTTACGAATTTACGAACACGATTTAAAATTTCCAATATAGAATAGCGCTCTTTAGCAGGAATTTCATTGATTTAAGCATGTGTTTGGCAATGGGATTTGCCAGTTTATTCATGAATTGCAAATCCCGGCATGATCATACGTTCCTTCTTTGTATAAACAAGGAATTCAGAATGCGGAATGTGTGAATGATGTAAGATATTTTAATAATTATGTAAGTTGATTCAGGAGTAAATTTTTGAATTTTACATAGGGAAATTACCCTATGAATTGATAACATTATTAAACTTCAAAATTATGCCTTGGACAAAACAGAGATATCCGGAGTCTATGAAAAATTTACCCGCATCAATTCGCAACAAAGCGATTGAAATTGGGAATGCTATTTTGAAAGAAAAGAAGAAAATGAAAGAGAGCATCGTCATTGCAACATCCATAAAGAAAGCGAAAGCTTTGAATGCAAAAAGCAAGGTCACTAAGAAAGCTGCAGTTAAAAAGAAGGTAAAATCAGAAGTCAGTAAAAATGTAAAAGTCATTGCAAAAAAGAAATCAAAGCTCACAACAAAGAAGAAAGTTAAAAGTACAATCAAAAAGTCTCCACTAAAAACGGTAAAAAAGAATTTAAAGAGTTCTGTGAAGAGCAAATCGAAGGCTCGTCCAGCAAAAAAAACCAAAGCGCCTCTTCGTCGCCCGGCAAAAATCGCATTAAATAAACCGGTTGTTTCCGCAGCTAAAGTCAAGGTAAAAAAAGCCGCAAAAGTTTCAGTAAAAGAAAAAATGCAACCGGAGATTGAACCCAAAAACAAAACCATTGTAAAGAAAGTCGTACCAACTCCTGAAATAACAAATGTTCTCCCGGAAGAAACAATGCATGGAGAGGATTTAAATTTCATTCCTGAAGAAGGAAATGTGCATCCGATTACACCACTGGAAGCTCACCGCGTTGAAACTATTTTTCATCACAAAGAAGAAGTTGCCCTCCATCAGGAAAACGCGAAAGTGGATGATGCCATGTCCTCACGAAAAAATTCACAAAAGTTTTTTCGCCGGAGAGGACGCAGGTAATATACTGCTGAACCTTTAAAATGAGTTCCTGGATGAGATTCTGATTGAAAGTCCAGATTCTGGGGGACCAATTGAAAGTTTGCTCGGAGAAAAAATTATTTCATCCTGAACAAGCCGTATTTCAAAATCGTCTTCAAAATTCTGAAACCATCCATGTTGCGGAGTTTTTTTCCTTCTCCTTTGTTGCGCGGATAATAATGCACGGGCACTTCCGCGATCCAGTTTTTCTGGAAACGCGCGCATTTCAAAATCAGTTCCGCTTCAAAACCGAAACGGTTTTCTTTCAGATTCAATCTGTCGAAAAGTGATTTGTCGAGAAGCTTGTATCCGCAGGCAACATCCGTCAGATGTACATCAATGAGTACAGAAGCAATATTGGTGAAAAGCTTATTGAAAAAATATCTCTTGTACGAAGCCTGTGTTCTTCTCACTCCGGGTAAATAACGGGAACCGTTGATGAAAGGAACCTTTAGCTCGTTTTTTGTTTCGAGCATATCCGGTATATCCCTGGGCGTGAGTTCCAGATCCGCATCCTGAATCAGGAGAATATCTCCACTCGCTTTTGACGCTCCCGTGCGAACAGCCGCTCCTTTTCCCTGATTTTGTTCATGACGAAACAAATGAACCCTCGGTTGTTGCTTCGCGAACTCTTCCACACGCGCATAACTGGCATCTTTGGAGCAATCATCCACAACAATAATCTCATAATCAGAGAGAAAAGCAGGGTAGTTTACCTTCAATAATTCGTTCAGTACCTGTGAGATAAGGTCCTGTTCGTTGTATAATGGGATGATAATGCTGAGTTTCATCGGCTGCTTTCCGGCGGTGAAGATATTAAGGGAAGAGCGAAATACCTAAAGCGGAAAAATTAGCCGATTTTTTCGAATTTCTGCCTTTGGAAACTGCGATTGTTATAATTTTGATGCTCCAGAATAAAAACCAGATCATGCCACTCGATAAAAACGGAATTGCCAAGCGTATCGCGAAAGAAGTGAAAGACGGATCTTATGTAAATCTCGGAATCGGGATTCCTACACTCGTCGCTAACTTCCTTCCGGAAGGTGTAAATGTTGTTTTACAGTCTGAAAACGGATTGCTCGGCATGGGACCCTTTCCCTTTGAAGGTGAAGAAGATCCGGATCTGATCAATGCCGGAAAGCAAACCATCACCACAGTTCCCGGTTCGGCTTTTTTTGATTCCGCGATGAGTTTCGGGATGATTCGCGCCGGAAAAGTGGATCTCACCATCCTTGGTGCGATGGAAGTGAGTGAAAACGGTGACATCGCCAACTGGAAAATTCCGGGCAAAATGGTAAAAGGTATGGGCGGAGCCATGGACCTTGTTGCTTCGGCGAAAAATATCATCGTGGCCATGCAGCATGTTAACAAAGCCGGGGAATCAAAACTTCTTCCGGCCTGTTCCCTGCCACTCACGGGCACCAGATGTGTGAAAAAGATTGTGACCGAACTCGCCGTGCTGGATGTCCTGCCGGAAGGTGGTTTTCGCCTGCTGGAGCGGGCTCCGGGGGTGACTGTAGAGGAAATTATTAAAGCGACGGCCGGGAAACTGATTGTCGAAGGAGAAATTCCGGAGATGAATATCGGGTAGTTTTCGCGCAAAACTTGTCCCGGTCCATCACAGGAGACGCAAAGTTTAACGACAAAGAGTGCAAAGTTTAACAGCAAAGAGCGTAAAGAGAACGGCGCTGCGGAGACTTTTTCCTATTTTCACGGCTTATTGCCATCATGAAAGACCTTTCCATCATCATTCCGATTTATAACGAAGCCGGAAATATTCAGGTTCTGTTTGAACGACTCAGCAATGTCGTCAGAGACATGAACATGAATGTTGAATATGTTTTTGTCAACGACGGCAGTCGGGATAATTCCATTGACCTGATTAAAGGTCTTGCAAAAACAAATTCAGATGTTCACTATCTGGATTTTTCCAGAAACTTTGGCCACCAGGTTGCTGTTGCTGCCGGATTGGATTATTGCACAGGAAAATCAGCGGTGATCATCGATGCGGATTTACAGGATCCTCCCGAACTCATCGCGAACTTGGTGAGCAAATGGAAAGAAGGCTACGAAGTTGTTTACGCCAAACGCCGCTCACGCGAAGGAGAAAGTTTTTTGAAAAAATTCACAGCGAAACTTTTTTACCGCACACTCAAACGCATTACCTCAATCAATATTCCTGTTGACACCGGCGACTTTCGTATCATCGACAGAAAAGTTATTGATGTCTTGAAGAAAATGCCGGAGCAACAAAAATTTCTTCGCGGACAAATTTCCTGGATAGGCTTTCGTCAGACTTACATCGAATACGATCGCGACGAACGCCATGCCGGAGCATCAGGATACACCTACAAAAAAATGCTGCGTTTCGCGCTGGATGGAATCACATCATTTTCCAATCTACCTTTGCGTTTCGCGACCATTACCGGTTTCGTCGTTTCGGGAATCGCGTTTCTGTTAATCATCTACGCCTTGTACGAGCGACTGGTGACAAAAAATTATGTTCCCGGTTGGGCATCACTCATGCTTGCCGTTCTTTTTATTGGTGGCGTACAACTCATCAGCATCGGAATCATCGGAGAATACATCAGTAGGATGAGTTCCAATATCCGAAACAGACCGCTTTACATTCTGCGCGAAACCAATCTTCCCGAACCAGATCAGGAAAAAGACTAAAGTTTTCCGGCAATATGAACGATCTCAAATCCCCGACATCAAAATTCCCCTGGCGTTCCCTGGTGGCGGTGTTTATTGTGATTGCCGGTATTGCATATGGACACTATACTCTCCCACGTTTAAAATACAGTTATTACAAAGAAGAACTCACCTTTGATGTAACTTCTTATTACCTGTATTTACCGATGACATTTATTTACAATGATCCGGGAATCAGGAACAAAGCGACCATTGATACGCTTTACAGCAAATACAAACCATCGCCTACTTTTTACCAGGCATTTCAGCTGGAAAACGGCAACTATGTACTAAATTATACTTGTGGATTCGCTTATGCATACGCGCCATTCTTTTTCATGGCGAATTCTTACGCGGCGAGTCACAATTACCCTCAGGATGGTTTCTCATTTCCGTATCAGTTCTTCATCGGAAGAGGTGTACACATTTACATTCTACTCGGATGGTTTTTTCTCCGAAAAGTACTGCTGCGTTATTTGTCCGACACTGTCACTACAGCTGTGTTATTGATCACCGCTTTCGGAACGAATTATTACAGCGAAGCAGTCAACAATTATCTTCAGCCACATGCTATGCTGTTCAGCGCTTACAGCGTGTTACTGTACTGCATCATCAAATGGCACGATGGTCCGAAAAAGAAATACCTCATTGCAGGTGGACTGGTGATGGGATGGATGATACTTTCCCGGCCTTCGGAAATTGTTTGTCTGCTCCTGCCATTGTTCTGGAACGTTTATGACAAGGAATCTCTAAAAGCGAAAATACAACTGATAAAAAATCACTTGTCACATGTGTGGTTGTTGCTTGGTTGTGGCATTTTGGTATTCATCCCTCAGTTTATCTATTGGGCAAAAGTTACGGGCTCTCCGATTTTTTTCAGCTACCAGCGTACGGAAGGTTTTGATTTTCTGAAACCCCACATTCTGAATGTTCTGTTCAGCTTTAAGAAAAGTCTCCTGATTTATACACCGGTGTTGATCTTCACCATCATCGCGCTGGTGCGTATGCGTAAATACAACAAACAACTTCAGCCGGCGATTGTGTTGTATGCATTGTTGAATTTTTATTTACTCGCCAGCTGGGCGGCCTGGTGGAATGGCGGAAGTTTTGGTATGCGTTATTTTTCAGAATCCTACGCAGTGATGGCATTGCCATTGGGTTATCTCTTAAACGAAATAAGAGCCAGAAAACTCTGGCTGAAAGGCATTACATTTTTATCCATTTCCTTTTTTGTATTTCTCAACCTTTTTCAAACCTGGCAATTCCTGAACTGGATCATTCCGGATGATCGGATGACGTATAAATACTACAAAAAGATTTTTCTGAAAACGAAAGTGAGTGATGAGGATAAAAAACTAATGGAGATTCAACGTTCGTTCGAAGCCGAAGATAAATTTCTGAATGATACCGCATACACTTCGTATCGTCTCGCGTATTATAATTTTGACAATCCTGTTGTCCCTGCTGTAACGGAAAAAATGTTTTCTTCGGTTTATCATCACAGCGGGATCCGTTCCTTCAAACTTGATTCCGTATATCGTTTTTCTCCGAAGTATAAAATTCCGTATTACAAACTCGTGAAGGAAGATAAGGATCATGTATGGCTCCGTGTTTCACTATACTACTTTTCCACCGGAGATATTCAAAAAGATCCTGCGTCCATAGTCATCAACATGCCGCATAAAAAATACAACCTCAAATACAGAGGATTTGATTTTGAAAAGAGACCATATATTCCGGGCCAATGGAATAAAATCACCGCGGAATACATGACTCCTTTTCCTTACAACGAAAAAGAATATTTCGAAATCTATGTCTGGTATCGTGGCACTGAAGCTCCTGTTTATATTGATGATTTTCAAATCGAAGTCTACGATCCAAAGTAAAAACTGATCCCTTCTCATGAACGCAACACCTATAAAAACTCTTTCCATCATCATTCCGGCATACAATGAGGCGAAAACCATTCACCTGATCCTGGAGCGTGTTTGTGCGGTAACACTGATCAACGGTCTTAACAAAGAGATCATTATTGTGAACGATTGCTCGACCGATGATACAAAAGGCGCTATAGAATCTTTTATCAGCAAGCATGGACAAACAAATATTCGTCTGCACAATCAGGAAGTAAACAAAGGAAAGGGCGCTGCTATTCACAAGGGAATTGAACTGGCACAGGGCGATTGTGTGATTATTCAGGACGCGGATCTGGAATACGATCCGAACGAATACAATCTTTTGCTCAAACCCATGCTCGAGGGGAATGCGGATGTAGTATACGGTTCACGATTTATGGGAGGCAAGCCACATCGTATCTTATTTTTCTGGCACAGCATCGGAAATAAATTTCTGACGACACTCTCGAACGCTTTTACCAATCTCAATCTGACCGATATGGAAACCTGTTACAAGATGTTCCGTTCGGAAATTATCAAGAATATCAAGCTGAAAGAAAATCGTTTTGGTTTTGAGCCGGAGGTCACCGCGAAAATGTCGCGTGTAAAAGGTATCCGGATTTATGAGGTGGGAATTTCTTATTACGGCCGTACTTATCTGGAAGGAAAAAAAATCGGATGGAAAGACGGGTTCAGGGCGATTTACTGTATTTTGAAGTATAATCTTTTCAGCAGGTAAATTTTCGTGCAAAGGCGTATAGGTTTTTCTTCTCAATCTTTGTGTGATTATTTATAAATTTGAAACGACACATTCTGACTTCTCACCATCGCCTTTCCCGTGCTTCGCTCGTTCCTCGCTGCGCCCAGGGTTAGATTGCTGAGTTGTTCGTCACTAAATAATTTTCTTCTTTCAAACGAATTTTGTGTTTGATGGTGATTGGCGATATTCAAGTTAAAGGCAAAAGGCAAAAAATACACCCCTCTCTTGGTGGAGTCTTTGAACGATGACCTGTGGGACGGGGGATTCCGAAGCACACAGTACTTCATTACGCGTATAGGTCCGGGTTATCGGAAAGTCTGTGGCCAAAGTTGACTGTTGATTAACATTGTATACCGCTCATACCTCCATTTTCGAAATTGGTTAAACGGCATAACCAATTCTAATGCAGGTTATTCTTCTATTATTTTCGTGAACCTGCATAAGATTTGTATAAAAAGATCAGGGATATGTCCGGCATCCAAGACTCGAAAATCCCGAAGGGATGTAATGATTGTAAAACTGCCTCGCGTATGAACACCAGTAATCCCGAAGGGATGTAATTATTATAGATCAAACCATATACCTCCCATCAAAAAGCCCGAAGGGCTGATATGTTCACCCGAATCATGTCAGCCCTTCGGGCTTCTTGAAATATGCAGAATTGTCTATCTATAATAATTACATCCCTTCGGGATTTCGGATATTCCACAAGGCTTCGTAGAATCTCTGAATGTTGGTCTTGTGGGATGTGGGTTTCACCGCACACAGCCTTAGTATTTTTCACATTTAAATTGCCCGCCACTTCGCAATCTAACCCTGGGCGCAGCGAGGGACGAGCGGAGCACAGGCAGGGCGAGATTAAGATGAGAGAAAGGTTCGTTCCAAATTTTTTTAATCACAGAGATGAAACAAATTCTTTGTGCTCATCACGAGAAAAAATTATCCTATCCTTATCTCATCGCCAACCTTTACCACACCACTTCCGGGACCGAGGAGATTCATTCCAAAAAGTACGTTGTTGTTTTGCTCACGAAAAGTTGCGAGGGTTTTTAGGGGCTCTTTCCCTTTCTCAGCGGTTTCCTGATCAACGGTGGTGAGTACACATCGGGCGCAGGGTTTCACCGCGGTAAATTTTACATCGCCGATATGAAACTCCTTCCATTGATCTTCTTCAAACGCTTTTCCTCCGGTAAAAACAAAATTCGGACGGAAGCGATTCATCGGTACCGGAACATTCATGCGTGAATTCAAATCGTCAAGCGAAGCTTGTCCAATGATGAGAAAAGGATAGCCATCAGCCAGACTTACATGATCATCGTTGAGACTGTATTTCTTATCGACGGGTCTTGAATTCTTTTCCGGAAATGCCATGAGCCGGCAGGGATGACCGAGACGTTCGGAAATCCAGGAGCTGTGCGAGGGGCTGACTTCATTCACACTGACATGATCGTTCCAGACGATTGTCTGCACAGGTTCTCCCTGCGGATCGAGATCGGGAAACAAATCAAGAGTTTCTCCGGAATAATGAATCTGCAATTTGTTTTGATCGAGACTCATTTTGAACAAAGCCATTCGCGGATGCTCACGCTGTGTCATAAATTTATTTTCATGATCAATGAGAATCCAACGGCGATCGTATCTCAGTCCTTTGGGCATGACCTCCGCGCTGGCCATGCGAATTCCGCCAAGAGATTTTACAGGATAGATCAAGATTTCAGAAAGTTTGAGCATTGCTGTTTATGATTTCAGAAAATTTTTCAGTTCAGTTTTTTATTCCCGATGTAAGCCTGTTGCCTGCAGGAATAGACGCGATCAGTTTGCGGGTGTAAGCGGAAGCGGGAGCAGCATAGATCTCATCCGGATCGCCCATCTCTTCTATCTTTCCTTTGTTCATCACCATCATGCGATCGCTCATGAATTTCACGACACTGAGATCATGCGAGATGAAAATGGAACTGAATCCGAAATCTTTTTTCAATTCGTTCAGAAGATTTAATACCTGTGCCTGAATGCTTACATCCAGAGCGGAAACACATTCATCGCAAATAATAAATTCAGGTTTCACTGCCAATGCTCTCGCGATGCAAATTCTTTGTCTTTGTCCTCCGCTAAATTCATGCGGATAACGATTGTAATGCTCCGGTTTGAGATGTACACGTTGCAAAAGCTCTAGAACATTTTCCTTGCGCTCTTTTTCATTCGCGTACAAATGATGCACCGTCATCGGTTCCTTGATCGCATCACCAATTTTCATCGCTGGATTGAGTGAAGAATAAGGATCCTGAAAAATAATCTGAATGTGCTTTCGCATTTCACGCAAAGCCTTTCCTTCCAACGCGCCAAAGTTCTGATTTTTGAAAATGATTTCTCCGGCTGTGGGTTCAATCAGGCGAAGTATACTCCTGCCAAGTGTCGTTTTCCCGCAGCCCGACTCCCCTACCAATCCCAGTGTTTCTCCGGGGTAAACATCAAAACTCACATCATCGACAGCTTTTATAAATTCCTGTTTTCCCGCAAACAAAGCTTTGCGAACAGGAAACCATGTTCTCAGATTTTTAACCTGCAGCACTGGAGTTTGTTTATACAACAATTCATGTCTCGCGGCTGTTTCTTCTTTTGTAACAATGAGATGATCGGAACTTATACTGACAGGTTTTTGAATTTCGACAAATGAACCATCTTCTTTTTCCAGCATGAAATCAGCAATAGTCGGTAAGACATGCAATCGTTTTTCAAGCGGTGGGCGACAGGCAAGCAAACCTTTGGTATAAGGATGCTGAGGTTTTAAAAATATATCCGAAACATTTCCTTCTTCAACAATTTTCCCTTTGTACATCACGATCACTCTGTCGGCAATTTCAGCGATCACCCCGAGATCATGTGTGATGAACAACATGCTTGTGTTGTTTTCTTCTTTCAGTTCGCGCATCAATTTCAGAATCGCAGCCTGCACGGTGACATCGAGAGATGTTGTCGGTTCATCCGCGATGAGCAGCTGCGGATCGCAGCTCATGGCCATCGCGATCATGATCCTTTGCTTTTGTCCGCCCGACAACTGATGCGGGAAGGCGTCAAAAATTCTTGAGCCGTCACGGAGTTGTACTTTTTCAAACAAGGCGAGTGTTCGCTCTTTTGCTTCTTTCGCTGAAAGTTTTTTGTGGAGCATCAATGCTTCGGAAACCTGGAACCCACAACTCAAAACCGGATTCAGGGAAGTCATGGGCTCCTGGAAAATCATGGCGATTTCATTGCCACGAAAGGAACGCATTTCATTTTCAGGAAGCGATAGTAAATCGACTTTCTTTCCTGTTCTCGATTCGTAATGAATCTCTCCACCGCTGATTTTTCCGGGTGCAGAAATTAAACGCATGATAGATAAAGCAGATACTGTTTTCCCCGAACCGGATTCACCGACAATACCAAGTGTTTCTCCTTTGCGAACAGAAAAGCTGATGTTGTTCACAGCAGTAATTTCTGTTTCCCTTGTGAAGAAACGGGTACTGAGATTGCGTATGTCGATTAAGGGTTGCACGAAGAAGGGAAAGTGTGAAGATAAAAAAAGAAAACAGGAGGCAATGTCCTCAGAAAAGCGGGTTGTAAACAGGGGGGCTTGGACAATCGTACTTAGCGAATTGGTTCTTGATAAATCTTTTTCGCGCAAAACTTGTCCGAGTCCTTTACCGGGAGGAGTAAAGGGCGCAAAGTATTGCTGTTGGAAATAAAATTAAAAACCTTTGTATCGTTTCATGATTGCTCCGATGGTGCGGACGTCTTTTTCGCAGTAGCGGGTGATGCGTTCGAGATTTTTCTCTTTCCAGAATACTTCCCAGACCTGGCTGCCATCGATATCGTCTTTGGGAGTAGGAATGCCCAGTGTTGCAGCTAGTAAAACCAGACTGGTATAAGATTTATAATCACCGAATTTCCAGAGCTCCATGGTATCAAGATGATTGACCTCCCAGGGTTTTCTACCGGCTGTATTCAAAATGAGCGGAAGTTTAATTCCATTGATGATCATCCGTCGGGCTATAAATGGAAAATCAAATTCTTTTCCATTGTGTGCGCATAATTGTTTGTCCATCCCGCTGCAGAAACTGTTCACCATATTTGCAAACTCCAGCAGAATTTCTTTTTCATTCTCCCCTGAAAAAGACACAACACGAAAATCATCATTAGAAAAAAAGAAGCCACAGGAAATGCAGACGATCTTCCCGAACTCCGCGTAAATTCCTGCTCTCGGATACAAGGTCTCCGCTGTCTCCCCTTCCACTTTTAATTGCGCGGATTTTTTCTCCCACAATTCCCTGAATGGCGATTCTACGAATGAAAATTCAGGATACTGCGGAACTGTCTCGATGTCGAGGAAGAGAATGTTGCTGAGTTTGACTGAGGAAAGCACGGGGTTGGTTGTTAGTTGTTAGTTGTTAGTTGTTAGAGGTTGGTGGTTAGTGCTTGGTGGTTAGTGCTTAGTGCTTAGTGGTTAGTGGTTAGTGTTGGGTGCTGCATGGATTTATCAACAGAATACCTACTACCTTATACTTTATACTTTATACCAACTACCAGCAGCCAACTGCCAAGTACAAAAGTCAAACAAATGCTAACACCATCAATAAATCCAGGCACAAATTAAACTCCCCGCCACCACTGCCACAACCGCATTAATTAGAATAAAAAAAGCCGGCTGATGAGGCCGGCTGTGAGTGGTTTTTGGTAAATATTTTATTCCTGGATTTCCCAGATTTCACCGTTGGTTTTCTCGACACGCATTAGTCCGAGATGTTTTCCATAATACACTTTCGAGATTCCTGAATTTCCTCCGTGGATGGAATCAACCATCACATTAAAATATGTATTGGCATTGATGACAATCGTAGTGTATGGATGACTGATGAGATCAAATTTAAAAATCGCGCCGCTGCTGTGGGTCAGGCTGAGATAACGTGTTTCATCCGGACCGGTAAAATGTTCGTAATAGCTTGAGAAAGTTCCAAACTTTGTAGACGTCCATTTTTGGGTGACGTATTGGTTATCGGGATGATCACAATCTTCCGGACCATTGATCACTGCATAACTTGGATCTGTCACTGAAACAAGATCCGTATCTGAATTATTGCTTTTAAAAATGAATGCTTGTCCGTTCCCAACAATGAACTTTGTTTCTTCCGCATCCATGAAAGTTGGCGTGGAAGTATCACACTTTTTGGTGCATGCTGACAAAAAGACCAGACTAATAAATGCAAGACTATAAATGAATTTCATGACTTAAGTTTCTTCCGGCCCGAGCCGAATTCCGCCCTAAATATATAAAATTTCCCTGAAAACCCTTATCTGTGGCGGATTTGGGCAATTCTGATGAAAACGGGGGAATTTACGGCGGTCAACAAAATTGATAAATCCGCAATAATTAACGGATCATCACTCCACGCTTGTTCAGCACGGGAATCATGGTGAGGTTATCTTCTCTTACACTTTCAGGAAGAAAAATGAACTTTTTGTCATACATATCCTTCTCTTTGTAAAAACTGACCCAGTATTCGTTACTCAATCCGAGCAGGTTTTCCATCAGCGGTTCGATCTTGGCGTAATCGTGAGGATCGATGTTCCCAATGACGTGCCGGAGAATTGTTGTTTTCACATCACGACCTTCGTACTGCCCATAGCCCTTTGAGCTCACCATGACTCCACGGATTTCGGAATCGTACATGTTTACGAGATAAACATTCCAAACCATCACATCATTCTCATTCGGCTCTCTCACAACAGCGACAATTATTTTGTCTACAACAAGCTGGGGGATATCTTTTAGCATAGATTAAATCTCTTCGCGAAGATACGATTTTGGTTCCGGGTTCCGGGCTCTGAGTTCCGGGCTGACTGAAATTAATTGTTCTTTTATTTTTATTCTAATTTCCGAACGCTTTTAATGCCCCTTCCACATAAACAATCATATCAGAATACTGATTTGGCGGGACTTTTTCGCCGCGTTTTTTTCCGAGTCTGACAATTACCATGCGTTGGTCAGGAACGACAACAATGTATTGTCCAAGAATTCCGCGTGCATAAAATACCGGATGTCCGCTGATTTCAGAAAGCCAGCATTGATATCCATAATAATTCGCTGATGCTCCGTTTTCATCAACAAGATTTTTTGGAGTCGTCATTTCACGAATGAATGAAGAAGAAACAATTGTTGTTCCTTTCCATTTTCCACTATCCAGCATCAGCTGACCAATACGAGCGAAATCTCTCGCATCGGCATAAAAGCAACAATATGCTTTTTCCATTCCTTCCGATTGGTCGAGTGACCAGTACGATTGATGCATAGCCTGGATTCGTGTCCACAATTTTTTTGACGCATATTCCGAAACAGTCATGCCCGTCGCTTTCTCAAGAACGAGGGCGAGGATTTCGGTATTGCAACTCATGTAATTAAATACTTTGCCGGGCTCTTGTTCGACCTTTAGTACAGACATCTGTTTTCTCAGGTCTTTACCATAATAAGCTTCTGTGGTTTGAGAAAACAAACTGCTGTAACTTTCATCCCAGTTCAATCCGCTGCTCATAGACAGAAGGTGATGAATGAGTAGTGCGGAATTTTTCCCTTCATTGAATTGTGGTAAATATTTTCCGACCGGATCATTGATGTTTAGTTTTCCTTCATCAGCCGCAATTCCAACTAAAATACCGACAATACTTTTCGCTACAGAAAAAGAATTGCTCAATGAATTGGGCTCATAGTGATCCCAATATTCTTCATACAGCAATGAATCATTTTTGATAACCAGAAAAGCGACACTTTCATTTAATTCCAATACCGCTCTTGTTTCTACTGGGAGTGAATCTTTGTTATACTTAGTACTTACCGGCCATTCCTTCTTTTGTCCACTCTCAATACTCCTCGCTTCAAAAATTCCGAGGTCATCAATATCAGGATATGTGTATAAAAGTGTTTTATAAATGTAGGTATACCCCGTTATCCAAATTGCCAGATTAATTGAAAGAAAAATAATAAAGAATCCAAAAAGTACCTTGGACCAGGGGCGCATTGTTTTTCTTTGGGAAGAATATCTATCCATTGGTCTGCAAGATAGCATCAAAAGCCCATTCTGATCGCCGTCGGGAGGGCAGTTATTAGTATGTAATTGTTGATTGATGATTGGTGATTTCTGATTGATGATTGTTGATTGATTATTGGTGATTGATGATTGGTGATTGGTGATTTCTGATTGTTGATTTAGGTCAAAAGATTAAAAAGGGTCAACAAATCATTCAAATTCCCAGGCAAAATCAATCTAAAATCAACAATCTAAAATCTAAAATTTACACATGTGATTCTGATTTAGGTAAAAAGATTAAAAAGCGTCAACAAATCAGCCAAGTTTCTGCACAAAATCAATCTCCAATCAACAATCTAAAATCTAAAATCCAAAATCCAAAATCCCCGGCCAATTGTCACCCAAACTCCATTCCAAACAAATTCCCCAAATGCTTTTTAACTTTTTGTTTTACTTCTTCAATGTTTTGTTTGCTGCCCAGTTCTTTTTCGAGGGAGGTAACGGATTTGTCTTCGATTCCGCATGGAATAATGTTGCCGAAATAGCTGAGATTGGAATTAACATTGAAAGCAAAACCATGCATGGTTACCCAACGTGAGGTACGTACACCGATAGCGCAGATTTTTCTTGCTTTCGTTTCATCTTCGGGATCCAGCCACACACCTGTATAACCGGGATAGCGACCGGCTTTGATGTTGTATTCCTTCAGTGTGAGGATGATTGCTTCTTCGAGGTAACGCAGGTATTTGTGGATGTCGGTAAAAAAAAGATCCAGATCAAGAATGGGATAACCGACAATTTGTCCCGGACCGTGATAGGTAATGTCTCCTCCTCTGTTGTTTTTGTAAAAAACCGCGTCAACGGATTTCAATCCTTCTTCATCCAACAACAAATTGCTCTCATCACCACTCCGCCCCAATGTATATACATGGGGATGCTCACAAAACAAAAGATAATGATGTTGTTTTTCCTGCTCCTCCAACGGAAGCGAACGATTACTCAGCTTGCGTTCAATCAGCTCCTGAAAAAGTTTTTCCTGATATTCCCAGGCCTCCTTGTAATCGATAACGCCGAGATCACGGAAGAGGACGGGCTGCATTCTGGTTGTTGGTTGTTGGTTGTTGGTTGTTGGGTCCACTTCCTTAATTCAAAAGGCAAAATTCAGTCTCTCACACTCCCTCTCACACTCACACCCACACTCAAACCACCCATCGTCCCTCGTCCCCTTCACTCGTCCCTTAAAATTAAATTTTCGCCAGTGAACCCTTCAGGTGATTAATCACATTGACTTCTACAGCGTCAATTTGTTTTTTGTCGGCGAGGTAGCAGGAGACCCAATCAGTAAGGTGAATCAGATAAATAGATCGTTCGATCTGTGATTCGCCTTTGGACCAGATTTCTTTTATGGATGAAGTATATTTTGCAAAAATCTCTTTGCTGATTTCAATGCGTGTTTGGGTGCGGCCATAATCCGATGAATTGCGAAGAATAACAACTGCACACTCCTGATGTGGTTCTGCCCAGCCAACCAATTCGTTGTGGTTCATCTCCGGTAGAATGTGATGCCAGCATAGCATTTTGGAATTCTCATTGATCTGCTGACGAAAACGTGTCGCTACACCGTTGTAACCATCCACAGCGTAAATCACCGGCATTTTTTTGTACAGAAAATCCGTTACATCCATGGCTTCGGATTTGATCGCCACTTCTTGTTTTTCGATCAGTTCGATAGCCGCTTTGAGTTGTGGTTTCCAGGCATGACCAATAAGTCGGAGGCCCTGAAGAACATAGAACAATTGCGTCAGCGAATATCCAAGACATGAACGTGGTGGCATTCCACCGGGAATGATGATACAATCCAGATCATTGGCAGATGCCATATCGGCGATTTTTCCTCCGGAAGTAACACACACAACTTTCGCTTTTTTATGCAAAGCTGTTTCCATCGCCATGATGGTCTCTTCCGTATTTCCGGAATAAGAAGAAACAATTACCAATGTATGCGCATTCACAAACGATGGCAGAAAATAATCCTTGTTGACAGTGATCGGAACAGAACATTCATTGCTCATGATCTCGGAAACAATTGTTCCGCCAATTCCTGATCCACCCAGTCCGGTTACAATTACATTCCGTATGTCCACCAAAGGCTGAGTAAATTTCGCCTGCTCCCCGATTTGCATGGCTTCTTTCAATTGCTGGGGGAAATTCTGTACAAGATTTTTCATCGCCGTATTTTATTGTGTGGGCAAAATTAGTAATTCTTTTGACGTGGAACGAAGGGACGAGAGACGGGGGACGATATGGAGTGTGGGTGTGGGTGTGGGTGTGGGTGTGAGTGTGAGTGTGGGTGTGGGTGTGAGTGTGGGGCTATATTCCTGCTTAATTTAGACCACCTCCACCAACAACCAACAACGAACAACCAACAACCATTTTTCCCTATATTTACCCTCCCTATTCATTGAACAAACATGGAATTAACCGAACAAGAACTTATTCGTCGTCAGAAGCTGGAAGAACTTCAAAAACAAGGCTTTGAGGCTTACCCTGCGGAATTGTGGGAAATGAATTTTACGAGCCGGGAAATGCTGGAGGAATTCGATACCAATCCCGACAAATTCACCAGCGTAAGTTTCGCAGGTCGTATCATGAGTGTCCGCGATATGGGAAAGGCCGCTTTCGCGGTACTCCAGGATTCTGCAGGACGAATTCAGATCTATGTGCGTCGCGATGATATTTGTCCGGGTGAAGATAAATCGGGCTACGATAGCTTGTTCAAAAAACTGCTCGACATCGGTGACATCATCGGTGTAAAAGGTTTTGTATTCAAAACCAAAACAGGGGAAACGAGTATCCATGTGAAAGAACTGAAATTACTTTCTAAAAGTCTGCGCCCGCTCCCGGTTGTTAAACAGGATGCGGATGGAAATACTTTTGACGCCTTCACAGATCCGGAGATGCGTTACCGTCAGCGCTATGTTGACCTGATCGTAAATCCACAGGTAAAAGAAGCTTTTCTAAAACGCACCGCGTTGACAAATTCCATGAGACAATTTCTCAATGGAAAAGGTTATCTCGAAGTGGAAACTCCGATCCTTCAGCCTTTGTATGGTGGTGCCGCCGCGCGTCCGTTCAAGACACATCACAATACGCTCGACATGACCTTGTATCTGCGTATCGCGAATGAACTCTACCTGAAACGACTCATCGTTGGCGGTTTTGACGGCGTGTATGAATTCGCGAAAGATTTCCGCAACGAAGGAATGTCGCGTTTTCACAATCCTGAATTTACACAGGTAGAATTGTACGTGGCTTACAAAGATTACGAATGGATGATGAATCTTGTGGAAGAAATGGTGGAGAAAGTCGCCATGGATCTGCACGGTAAAACAGAAGTTCCGGTTGGTGATCACCTCATCAATTTCAAACGTCCCTGGAAACGTTACACGATGTATGAAGCGATTGCTCACTTCACCGGTGTAGACATTACAGAGATGAATGAAGAAGCATTGACCGCTGCTGCCAACGGTATGGGTATTCACATCGACAAAACCATGGGACGCGGAAAAATGATCGATGAAATCTTTGGAGAAAAAGTTGAACCGCATCTGATCCAGCCAACATTCATCACGGATTATCCTGTGGAAATGAGTCCGCTCGCCAAGAAGCACCGCAGCAAACCCGGACTGGTAGAGCGTTTCGAAGCCATCTGCAACGGGAAAGAAATCTGCAACGCATTCTCTGAATTGAACGATCCGATTGATCAACGCAAACGTTTCGAAGAACAACTCGAGCTCGGTATTCGTGGCGATGAAGAAGCCATGCAACTCGATGAAGATTTCCTGCGCGCTCTTGAATTCGGTATGCCCCCAACAGCAGGACTCGGAATCGGTATCGATCGCTTATCCATGATCATGACTAATTCCGCATCAATACAGGATGTTCTCTTCTTCCCGCAGATGCGACCCGAGAAAAAAGACGTCCCTGAAGTCGCGGGAAATTAATATCTCTGTGTTCATTGCCCAGATGGGGCGAAACAGTTTCTCCCCATCTGGGCAATAAACGCAAAGCTTAACGCTGGAACTCTCATAATGAGCAAAAGATTCAGACTTTTTCTTTTCTTTATCTCCCTCACTTTTTCCGCTTTCTCACAATCCTGGACACCGCTGTCAAATGGTACTAACAACATCATCAACGGACTTTTTTCATTTCAGGGCAACTTGTATGCAACCGGTTATTTTGATTCGGCCGGAACAATCAAAGCAAGCGGAATCGCTGCCTGGGATGGAATGCAATGGAATGATGTCGCTAATGGAATTCGTCCGGCCGGTGGTTATACTCTCGCGGAATACGACAGTAGTTTAATTGTCGGCGGAATTTATGATACCGCAGGAATTTTACCTGTCAACAACATTGCTCGCTGGGACGGACTTCACTGGAATCAATTGCGAAACGGTTCCGCAACGACGGTAACGGCATTACAGGTTTACAACAACGATTTAATCGCGAGTGGGAAATTTGATACCAGCGGAACCGGTGTTTATGATTTTAATTTTGCAAAATGGGACGGACTGCGCTGGTCTGCTTTTGGAAATACAAATAATGTTGTTGGTGCCATGGGTGTTTACAACAACGAACTCTATATCGCCGGCTCTTTTGATGAACTGAATAATTCCAATTTACTGGCAGAGCACATTCTTCGTTGGGATGGAACAAACTGGGCCGATGTCGATTCGGGATTTGACGGTATTCCCTACACGATGATTGAATACAATAACGAACTGGTGATCGCTGGTGATTTCGAACATGTCGGTGTCGCGCAACCTTACAATCATATTGTGAAATGGAATGGTTCTTCCTGGTCGGCACTTGGTGATGGAACCAACAACTGGATTTCCGCGCTTGCGGTTTTCAATGGTGAATTGTATGCTGCAGGCGGATTTGATTCAGCGGGAAGTGTTGCTGCAAACAAGATCGCGAAGTGGAATGGCTCTTCCTGGCAGGCTGTGGGTGCGGGTTTCGACGATTGGGTGATTTCGCTCACGGTACATAACAATGATCTGTATGCATGTGGCTTTTTTCAAAACAGCGGGACAACACCGGTACGACACATCGCGAAATTGAATACGGGGACAAATATTTCTTCAGAAAATAGAGCTCCGGTTTCTTTTTCTGTTTATCCGAATCCGGCGGAGTCTGTTGTTCATATCCAACACAACGGAAATGTTGATGAAAAATCTTTTTACATTTTATCGAATGAACTTGGTCAATGTCTCCGAAAAATAAAATGCACCGGAGCCGGACAAACTATTCCCATTGACGATCTGGAAGCAGGAATTTATTTTCTTGAATACAGAAATGAATTGAATTCTCTCAGAAAAATGTTTTGTGTTTTGAATGATTGAGTGAAGGGTGAAGAGGAATTACAGATTACAAAACCACTCCCGACTACAGACTCCCTTTACTTGATTTCCGCCGGCGTACCATTCCCTCCGTCCACCACATATTTCCAGCTTCCATCTTCCTGTTTTTTCCAAACTGTCAGGTAATCACCAAACATGGTTGTGTCCTTTCCCTCTTTTAGTTTCATCACCATTTTCCAGGAACCAAAAGTATATCCAAGATCGCCTGAAGCTGCGACATCAGCAGTAACCGGATGCCATGACATCACAAAATCAGAATCAGGATGCGTCTCTACAAATTTCCGGATCGCGTCAATGCCCATCAAAGGCATGCTTCCTTCCAGCATATCAATTGCATCATTCGCCGCGAAATCCAGACGCGATTGATGATAGCCTTTTTTCGCGGCAGTCTCTGACCAGGCAATATCTGTGTTACGCAATACATTGATCAGACTGTCTTTTAATAACACGGTGTTTTCTGAAGTATCAGCGACAGGTTCTGTTGTGCATGAATATTGAATGAGAAGCAGGAGGAAGAGAGAGAGCTTTTTCATGAATGTCAAATTTTAAACAAGTATACGAATTCAGGAAAAGATCTGAAATGAATCAATTGATGGGTATTTTTTTCACTCAAAGCCCGCAAAGAAGACGTAAAGGGCGCATAGGTGATCTTCAGTATTTGGTTAATCTTTTTTGATCTTTTGCCAATGTACTCCTTTCGTAGGTGAAAACTTTGGTGGGTACAGGAAACATCTATAACTTTATGATGAAATCTCCCTAACCCATGCGCTCCCAACTCCTTCTGACAGGCTTACTTTTCTTATCATCTTTGTTCCTGTCGGCACAATCCACTATTTCCCTTCGTCTTGATCCGTCCAGTGAAGACGCAGCTGTAGATAATTGGTATCCGAACGGAAATTATCCAAACGAAACAGATTATTGCAGCGGGACCTGGACCATCAATGGTACACAGGTGAGTTGGAGGTCATTCTTTAAATTCGACCTCAGCATGATTCCCCCGGGCTCGGTTGTCAACAGCGCCTATCTTTCCCTCTATTATGCACATCCCAATAGCTTCAATGATGTGCACCAATCCCTGACCAGTTCCAATGAAAGTGTATTGCAAAGAGTAACAGATCCATGGCAAGAAAATCTCATCGCCTGGAACAATCAGCCTGCTGTCACCAATGTGGACGAGGTATTTCTGCCACAAAGTACCAGCGGCACTCAGGATTATCCCAATATGGATGTTACGCCTATGGTACAGGAAATGGTAAACACCGGGAACTATGGATTCTCATTAAGACAAGTCGTCGAAATTCAGTACGGACGGATGATTTTCGCTTCCGGCGATCATCCGGATTCCAGTCAACGTCCATTGTTGATTGTCACATTCACTCCGCAGGTAACTTGTCTGCATTTGAAAATTGACAAAGCCGGCGAAGATGCCACCGTAGATGATTTTAATCCGGCAAACAACAACCCCAATGAAATAGAATATTTCTGTGGCGGATGGACAATCAACAGTATTCCGGTGCGCTGGAGGAATTTTTTCAAATTCGATCTGTCACAAATCCCACAGGGAGCCGTTGTTCAATCTGCGGCACTTTCATTGTACTTTGCTCCCAACAATAATTTTTTCGCGACGGATACAAGCATGACCAGTTCCAATGAAAGTGTAATTCGTCGTGTAATCACTCCATGGACAGAAAACACTATTAACTGGAACACGCAACCCAATACCTCAAATCAAAACCAGGTCATCCTTGCTCCGACAACAAGTAGCACACAGGATTTTCCGAATATCGATGTGAGTGGCATGGTGCAGGACATGGTCAATTCTCCCGGAATAAGTGATGGGTTCATGCTGAAGATGGCGAATGAAATTCCTTATGCACGCATGATCGTGTCTTCAGGCGATAATCCGGATACTACTTTGCATCCGACTCTTGATGTTTGTTATTACATGTTGCCGACTGCTGTTCCAACGTTACAACCAACAGCTTTTGAAGTCTATCCCAATCCATCCACTTCGGATATTTACATCCGCTGGAATCCCAGCGCTTCCTACCGTGGTCTTGAAATTCTCAATCCTCTCGGAGAATTGATCGCGGATTATGATGTGACCGGAATGAACAGCTTTTCGGTAAACACAGCAAACTGGGCCAAAGGAATTTATTTCGTAAGGCTTGGAAATCAGCCTGTGCAGCGAATCTGTGTACAGTAAAACAGGTAATTCTTAGCGGGAAATCTTTGATTTCCGTGGCAAAATTTTCAGCCATTTCTGTGTATCTTGCGGGCTAAATTACCAGCCATGCGAACTTTAGCGCGTACAATTCTTCCGGCAGCTTTTTTTCTTTACTTCCTCTCCTGCTCCAGCACCAAACTCGTTCCGCTTACAGACAACGAACTGAAAGCAAAACTCAAAACGCATATCAGCACACTTGCTTCCGATGCCTATGAAGGTCGTGAAGCCGGTAGCAAAGGAGAAACCAAAGCTTCGGATTATATCACTAAACAGTTTAAAAGCCTGGGCCTAAAAAGCAAAGGAACGGACGGCTATCTCCAGCCTTTTCAGTTTACCGATGGCGCGAAAATCGGAAGCAGTACTCAGCTGATTGTAAACAACCATATCTTCAAAGTAGACGAAGATTTTTATCCTCTTCCTTTTACCAGCAACGGTAGCATCACCGGATACATCGCGCGCGTAGGTTACGGCATCAACGATCCTGCGCTGAAACAAGATGACTATTACGGCAAAGCGAATATTGCAAAAAAGATTTTTGTGATGGAAAGCGGAACGCCGGATGGAAATACCCCTCATGGTAAATTCGGTGAATGGACTGATCTCCGTAAAAAACTGGACATCGCCATTCAGCGTGGAGCTACAGCGGTGATTTTTATCAATTCCGACACCGCGCAAAATGATCCGAAAGCGGATTGGAAAATGAGAACATCTCCGGTGAGCATCCCCGTTTTATTTGCAAAAGGTAAAGCCGCGGAAATTCTGAAAGACAGTATCATCACCAATTGTACTGTTGGCGCGGAAGTGGAAAAAATCGAAAAGACCGGACACAACATTCTCGGACTGATTGATAACGGCGCGGCAACAACAGTTGTCATCGGCGCGCACTACGATCACCTGGGTTATGGTGCCGAAGGTTCCTTGTATCGTGGAGAACCCGCGATTCACAATGGTGCCGACGACAATGCCAGCGGCACAGCAGCATTGATCGAGCTCGCGCGTTTTCTGAAAACATCCGATCTCAAAAAGAACAATTACCTCTTCATGGCCTATTCAGGTGAGGAAAAAGGTTTGTTAGGTTCGAATTACTATGTAAAACACCCGACCGTTGATCTGAACACGATCAATTACATGATCAACATGGATATGGTCGGACGATTGAAGCCGGATGAAAAAACTTTGTTGGTGAACGGAACAGGAACTTCTCCGCGCTGGAAAACACTTATGGATTCAATTTCTGTTGATGGAATTAAAATCAAACAAACAGAATCCGGTGTCGGACCGAGTGATCACACTTCTTTTTATTTGCAAAATTTACCGGTGTTGCATTTCTTCAGCGGCACGCATCAGGATTATCACAAACCAAGTGACGATGAAAATCTGATCAATTACGAGGGAGAATTGTCCATCATTCACATGATTGAAAATGTAATCCGTCTCACCAACAATTCCGGTAAACTCGCATTCACAAAAACAAAAGACGATCAAAACGAAGACGCGCCGAAATTCAAGGTGACCCTTGGTGTTGTTCCTGATTACGCTTTCGACGGAGAAGGCATGCGCATCGATGGTGTAACGGAAGGAAGACCGGCTGCCGCTGCAGGTCTCGAGCCGGGTGATGTGGTAATACAAATTGGCGAACACAAGGTTCTGGACATGATGAGCTACATGAAGGCGCTCAGCAAATTCAGCAAAGGCGAAACCACCAAAGTCAAAGTCCTCCGCCACAACCAGGAAATCATCAAAGACATCACCTTTTAAAAGATTGCTTTTTTGAGATTGCGGTTTTCTTTGCTTTAGCATTAGTTTGTTTCGCCCCATCGGGGTAAAGAACGCAAAGCAAAAAAAAGATGAATAAAATAACAAAGAAAAATTAGGATTACTGGTTAAATCAATGTAAGTCTCATGAAAGACGGGATCGTGCGTCTTGTAAATAATCTTTAAATCTTTGCGTCCTTTGCCCCGATGGGGCGAAATATTTCATTTCCTAATCAGAAAATAATGACATCCAAACCTACCATATCAGTAATCGGCGGCGGGAGCTGGGCGACGGCGATTGTGAAGATCTTGTCAAACAACGTCAACACCATTCACTGGTGGGTTCGCAGCAACGAGACAGCCGATTTCATCAACAAATACCAGCACAACCCACACTACCTCAGCGACGTCACCGTCGATCTCGAAAAAGTAAAAGTCAGCAGCAGCCTCCACCACGTTATTGCCTCTTCCGATATTATTATCCTTGCAGTTCCTTCGGCCTTTCTTAAACCATCCCTCGAAAAAATCAAACCGGAAGATTTCAAAAACAAAATGGTCTTCTCCGCCATCAAAGGAATCATTCCTGATGATTTGCTGATTGTCGGAGATTTTTTACACCATCATTATAAAATTTCAATCGACAAAATCGGTGTCATCACCGGACCATGCCATGCCGAAGAAGTCGCGATGGAACGACTCTCCTATCTCACCATCGCCTCACAGGATACCGCCAATGCCCAGGTTCTCGCGACACTGATGAACTGCCGCTACATCAAAACAACCGTCAGCGACGATATCTACGGAACAGAATATTCCGCGGTTTTAAAAAATGTCATCGCGATTGCCAGCGGTATTTGTCATGGTGTCGGATACGGCGACAATTTTCAGGCTGTACTCATCTCCAATGCCATCCAGGAAATCAAACGCTTTGTAGATACCGTTCATCCTGTCAACCGCGACATCAACGGCTCCGCTTACCTGGGCGATTTGCTGGTGACAGCTTATTCATCCTTCAGTCGCAACCGTATGTTCGGAACCATGATCGGCAAAGGCTACTCGGTAAAATTCGCGCAACTCGAAATGAACATGATCGCGGAAGGATATTACGCGACACGTTGTATTTATGAGATCAATAAAAAATACAATGTACACATGCCCATCATGAGCGCGGTGTATCATGTCCTCTACGAAAAAATCTCGCCACGTATCGAGATGAAACTCCTCTCCGACCAGTTAAATTAATTCTCTGCACCCTTTTCCCTACCAATTTGTATATTTTCCTAAAAGAAAAAATAATTATTGAGTTGCCATTATTGAAAACAAAATCATTCGTGCATTCGTGGCAATAAAAATAATTCTTCTGAATGAAAGATCATATCCATCCAAATCAAAAGGAACAAAAGTTTCGTTCCAAAAATCTTTGCGCGAAATATTTTTCCCCATTGGGACAAAGAGCGCAAAGCTATGAATTGTCTTTTCTAAAATGCACGAGTACTTTTTCAGCTCTTGATTTTCCGACAACCGCTTCCAGCTCCTCCGCTGTCGCCTCTTTAATTTTCTTCACGGATTTGAAATGAATCAGCAGCGCCTGCGCCGTTGCTTCACCGATACCTTTGATTTCAGAAAGCTCCGTTTTCACCGTTCCTTTTTCTCTTCTCTTCCGGTGATGCGTAATTCCAAAACGATGCACTTCATCACGCAGCTGCTGAATCACACGAAGTGTCTCGCTTTTTTTATCGATATACAAAGGAGCCGTATCACCGGGATAAAAGATTTCTTCGAGACGTTTGGCAATGCCAATTACGGCGACCTTTCCACGCAAACCAAGTTTGTCCAGACTCGTCATCGCCGAGCTGAGCTGTCCTTTACCACCGTCGATCACAATCAGCTGTGGCAATTCCTGTGCTTCATCAAGCATTCGTTTGTAACGCCGGAAAATCACTTCTTCCATCGATGCGAAATCATCAGGACCTTCAACAGTTTTGATATTGTAGTGACGGTATTCTTTCTTCGCCGGTTTACCATTTAGAAAAACACTCATCGCCGCGACAGGATAAGAGCCCTGGATATTTGAATTGTCAAAACATTCGATCCGTCTTGGCAATTCCGTTAATCGTAAATCTTTTTTCATCTGCTCAAGCAAACGCAAAACCTTGTTCTCCGGATTTTGTTTCTCCAGCTGCAGATTCTTTTCCCGTATATAATTTCTGACATTCGTTTCAGACAGCGTAAGCAAATGTTTCTTATCCCCAATCTTCGGAACCGTTATCGTTACTCCATCCATTTCGAGATTCAATGGAAAAGGAACCAGAATTTCTGATGCATCACTCAAAAATCGTGTGCGTAAATCCACGATGGCGATTTCGAGCAACTCTTCATCGCTTTCTTCCAGTTTCTTTTTAATCTCTATCGTATGACCCTGAATGATGGATCCGTTCATGATCCGCAGAAAATTCACATAAGCTGATTCTTCATCGGTCACCATGGAATACACATCCGTATTGTGGATCGCAGGATTCACCACCACCGATTTGGATTTGTAACGCTCCAGCAATTCAATTTTTTCCTTGATGCCCTGCGCTTCTTCAAATTCAAATTTCTCCGAAAACTGATTCATCAGATTTTTCAAATGCTGAATCACCGTATTGATGTTTCCTTTCAGGATCTGACGAATGTCTTTGATACTTTGATCATACTCCTCCTGCAATTGCAAAGCTTCACAGGGCCCTTTGCAATTTCCAAGATGATATTCCAGGCATACTTTGAATTTCTTCTTCGCGATATTTTCTTCTGAAAGAACAAGATTGCAATTGCGCAATTTGTAGAGCTGTGAAGTAAGATCCAGTAAAGTATGAATGATTTTCACCGGTGTGAACGGACCGAAATATTCCGAACCGTCCTTGATCATTTTTCGTGTGATGAAAACTCGCGGGAAACGTTCGTTCTTGATACAAATCCAAGGATAGGTTTTGTCGTCTTTCAGACTGACATTGTAACGCGGCTGGTGTTTTTTGATCAGACTGTTTTCCAGCAGCAAGGCATCCAGCTCGGTATCCACGACCAGGGTTTTGATATCCGCGATCTTTCTAACCAGGATGGTTGTCTTCCCGCTGTCGTGATGTTCTTTCTGAAAATAAGAACTGACCCTTTTTTTAAGCGATTTTGCCTTACCCACATAGAGCAATAACCCGTCCTTGTCATAGAACTGGTACACTCCGGGACGGTCTTCCAGTCCGGATAAGATATCCTGAATATGCTCTTTCAAATGAGAATTTCGCTTGCTGGTTAAAGCCCTGTAAAGTTCGTAAAGAAATCTTATTTTCGTCCACTCATCACCATTTCATGAAAAAAATACTTCTTTCCCTGGCTTGCCTGATGACCTTTCAGGTTTTTGCGCAAAAGAAAATTCTCTTTCTCGGTAACAGCTATACCGCTGTAAATAATCTCCCTGATCTGATCTACCGACTCGCCCTTGCCGATGGCGATACAATAGTTTTTGATTCCTCCACTCCCGGCGGTTACACATTTGAACAACACAGCACCGATCCCGTTGCCCTTGGAAAGATCAATGCGCAAGCCTGGGATTATGTGGTCTTGCAGGAACAAAGTCAGCGCCCTTCTTTTGATCCTCAGCAAGTAGCGGTGGAAGTTCTTCCTTTCGCGCGTAAACTCGACAGTCTGATCCATGTAAATAATCCCTGTACCCAAACTGTTTTCTACATGACCTGGGGACGGAAATACGGAGATGCGAGTAATTGCGCTTTCTATCCGCCGGTTTGTACCTATGCGGGAATGCAGCAACGTCTTCGCGAAAGTTATCTCCTGATGGGCGACGAAAATCACGCACGTGTGGCGCCGGTTGGAATTGCATTTCAAAATTCTATTGCAATAGACAGCGTATTTGAATTGTACAATGCCGATCAGAGTCATCCCAGTCTGGCCGGATCTTATCTTGCTGCCTGCACTTTTTACGCGACGATGTTCAAAAGAAATCCGGTTGGAAATACTTTCATCTCCGGACTCAGCGCCAACGTCGCCGCTTATCTGCAGGATGTAGCTGCTCATACGGTGCTGGACAGTCTGGCTACATGGAACATCGGAGAATACGAGCCGAATGCAACGTTCAGCTTTACGACCAATGGAACCACTGCATCATTTCTTTCCGAAAATATTTATTCAACGCAACATAGTTGGAGTTTTGGTGGAAACACTTTCAATCCAACACACGACTTCGGAACGGGTGGCGATTTCAACGTCACTCATATCGCCTGTGATTCCTGTCGCTGCGATACTTCTACGCAAACAGTTCACATTTCATCCATTGGTATTGAAGAAAATGTCTTGAATCAGTTTCTGAAAATTTATCCGAATCCTTCGAAAGATCGGGTGACGCTTTCTTTACAGGCAAATAATTTCTCTGATAAGCTGAACATAAAACTGATGACGATCCAGGGAAAATTAATTCAGGAATTTTCATTAACAGAAAATACAGTTCTTGATTTTGATACCAGAAAATTAGAAAGTGGAATTTATCTGCTTTCATTTACTGATAATTCCGGAAATACTTTTTCGAAAAAACTGATTCTGGAATAAAATGCTAAGGACCCCTTTGCCCTTAGTGAAAATATCCAGCGGAGTTTTTATTGCCACGAATGCACGAATGGTTTCTATTCAACAACCTTGAGAATTAATTTCCTTTTCTTTCAAAGGATTTGATCATTGAATATTTTTGACTTTTGATTTTTGACTTTCTAATTAAGCCTTGATGGGACATGTCTTTAAGGAAAGCACGTGCGCTAGCGGACTTGGACCAACGGAGTTTTTATTGCCACGAATGCACGAATATTAGTAAGGCAAATTATTAACGCGATGGGACGAAAATTTTAAAGTCCGTAAGTACTCAGCAAGTACGCCATCGAAGCCATCGCAGCGGCTCCCAGCAACAGTTCGCGTTTGTTCACTTTGTCAAATGTATCCGAAGCGGCGTGATGATAATCGAAATATCGCTGTGAATCCACCACCAGGCCGATCAGTGGCACTTTCAATTCGCGCTTCAATGGACCGATGTCGGAGCCACCATGCGTTTCATCAAAATTCCAGAGCAGATAGGGTCGGAATAAAGGAGTCCATTTTTTTACGATCGCGCGTTTTTCATCGCTCATATCAAAACCAAAACCATAAGGTGTAAAACCACCGGCATCACTTTCCATCGCCGCGATATGCTTTTCAGTATTCTTTCCGGCAAGCTCCGCATATTTTTTTCCTCCACGCAATCCATTTTCTTCATTCATAAAAGCAACAGCGCGGATGGTACGTTTTGGTTTTATTCCAAGTGCTTTCATCGCACGGATAATTTCTATCGCCTGCACCACTCCTGCTCCGTCATCGTGCGCGCCTTTTCCGGTGTCCCAGGAATCCAGATGTCCGCCGATTACAATAATTTCTTCAGGATGTTCGCTGCCGCGAATTTCACCAACAACATTGTGTGATAAAACGCTGTCGAGCATCTGGCTGTTGAGTTTCAGAAAAAATTTTGTCTCCGCGTTCGAACGCAAAATCCTGCTGAGCAGATCCGCGGCATTGGTACTGATCGCGGCGCAGGGAATTTTTGGTAATGAATCATTGTAACCCATCGCTCCGGTATGCGGAAAATCATCGCTTGCGTTTGTCATCGAACGACACACAGAAGCGATCGCTCCATAACGTGCCGCTTCACTCGGCCCCGACCAACGATACTCCGCCGCTTCACCATAAGCTTCGAATGTATTGATCAGTGTTTCATCAAAAGGATGATTGTAGAAAACTATTTTCCCCTGAATTTTTTCACGACCCAGTTTCTCCAGCTCATCAAATGTTTTTACTTCTATAATGTTTGCCGTAATTCCTTCCGCGGGAGTGGAAACAGAACCACCCAGTGCTGTAACCGGAACTTCCTGTTCGTGTTTGTTTGCTTCAATGATCTTCGCGCTTTCTTTCGCGCCTCTCACCCAATGCGGAACCATCACCGGCTGCAACCACACCGAATCCGCACCGGCATTTTTCATCATGATCTCCGTAACCTGCACAGCTTTTTCCGCTTCCTGTGAACCCGTAAGTCGGGCTCCGACATTCACCGATAAATCTCTTAGCCAGGAATGCGCCATTCCATTCAATAAAATTTCAGAATAGATTTTCCGGATCATGAGGCTGTCCGTGTTTTGTGCATGAACGAATGCGGAACAAAACAGGATACAGAATGCAAGCAGCAGTTTTTTCATAGAGATGTGTATGGAAATTTATCCCCTGCAAACGTAAAGGCTACGAAATGTTTTCTGCAGAATCCGTCACAACCGGAGCGGCTTCTGTCACCTGTTCATCGTCTTTCTTTTTCAGGGTATGCGAAAATTTATTCTGAAAAATAATAAAAAGAACAACGCCAATCGATATCGATGAATCAGCGATGTTAAATACCGGCCGGAAAAACAAAAACGTGTCTCCGCCCCAGATCGGCAGCCAGTCGGGAAAACGTCCGGAGACGAGCGGGAAATAAATCATGTCGACAACACGACCGTGCAGAAAGCCCGCGTAACCTCCTTCCGGAGGAAGAAAGGTAGAAACACCATTCATACTGTCGGAGAAAATCAATCCGTACACCGCGCTGTCGATGATGTTGCCGACAGCTCCCGCGAAAATAAAAGCGAAACAGGTGATGATGAGCGGATGCGATTTCTGACGAACCAGATGAATCAGGTACCAGCCGATTCCAAGCGATGCAAAAATCCGGAACAGACTGAGAAATATTTTTCCGGCCTTGCCACCGAATTCCATTCCGAAAGCCATCCCGTTGTTCTCCGTGAAATGAATCACAAACCATTTCGTGACTTCATATTCCTCACCCAGATACATGTGTGTCTTGATCCAGATCTTCACCACCTGATCCATAAGCAACACGAGAAACACGATGAGTGCCGCGCGCTTGAAGAGAGGGTTGGAAGTGAGGGAAGACATGTGTGAGTGTGAGTGTGGGAGTGAGTGTGAGTGTGAGTGTGAGTGTGAGTGTGAGTGTGAGTGTGGGTGTGGCTTATTAAATAGTGAAGGGTGAAGAGTGAAGAGTGCTTTTGCAAACTCTTTACTCTTCACCCTTCAATATTCACTCTCTCAGTCTCTGTATTGTTTCAATTTTGCTTCGATAGACTGTGTCGTGTGCGGAACAGCGCGCAGTCTTTCTTTTGGAATGAGTTTACCGGTTACGCGGCAGATGCCGTAGGTTTTATTTTCGATACGCACCAATGCGTTTTCCAATTGCTCGATAAATTTCTTCTGACGGCTTGCAAGTTGTCCGGCTTCTTCTTTCGCGAGTGAATCGGAACCATCTTCCAGCATTTTGAAAGTGCTGGCAGTATCATCGGTACCGTGCTCGTTGGCAGCGGTAAGTTGTGCCTGAAGGGTGATCAGCTCACGACGTGCATCTTCAAGTTTTTTCATGATGATGTCGCGAAACTCTTCCAGCTCATTGTCGGAATAACGGTTCTTTCCACTCTCTTCCGGCGTGCGTACAATCTCACGCGCGGGCTCGTGCTTTTTGTGAAATGGCATATGTTTAGAAATCGCAGGTTTAGATTCTGTTGGTTTAGGTGGCGGACTAGCCACAGGTTTCTTTGGTTCAGCAGCCTTGCTAACAACTTTCGCCGGAGCTTTTGCTACCGGTTTTACAGGAGCTTTCGCTGCAGGTTTACTCACAACTTTACTCACTGCTTTTGCTACCGGTTTAGCAGCCGGTTTTTTAGCAACCACTTTCGCTGGAGCTTTTGCCTTTGCTTTGGCAACAGGTTTTGCTTTCGCTTTCACAGCAGGTTTCGCTTTCGCAGCTTTCTTTGCTGGAGCCGGTTTTGCTTTGGCCTTAGGCTTTGCTTTGGCTTTCGGTGCGGGTTTCGCTTTTTTAGTAGACTTTTTGCTCATGTGAAAACGAATTACTGTGTGATTAAGGCGAGGGCTCCGGTAGGGGTCAGTTAACGAGAGACGCTACGTGTTTTGTTATGCTGATTCGTGTTAAAATATCATCGTCGACCTCTACTTCTACCGCGTCTTCGCCATCCAGACGCTCAACCAATTCCAGTGAGGCTGCTAAAATTTCCGCGCAAATATAATCTTTATTATTGATCAGGGAAGGCAGAATTGACGCGTGGTTCAGCACTTTCAGGTCGATCCTGTCGGTCACCTCAAAGCCCTTGTCTTTTCTCAAATTCTGCACCCGGTTGATGAATTCCCTGGCAATGCCTTCCTCCTTCAGTTGCTCCGTGATCGTGATGTCCAAAGCCACCGTTAAGCGGCCTTCGCTCGTCACCTGCCAGCCCGGAATATCTTCCGAACTGATCTCCACATCCTCGGGCACCAGGAGTACATTTTGTCCACCTACCTCGAGCGAAAATTGCTTTTCCTGCTCAAAACGGGAAATATCCTCCTGTGAAAAACCGGAAATAGCAGTGGCAACATCTTTCATCAAACCACCTACTTTCTTTCCCAATACTTTGAAATTCGCCTTGATCTTCTTGGTCAGAATGCCCTTGGTATCGTGGATGTATTCGATGTCTTTCACATTCACCTCCGCAAGGATCAGATCCCTCACCAGCTCCACTTTCTCGCGGAAACCCTCTTCCAGCACGGGCAAGAGGATCTTGTTCAGAGGGCTGACGCACACGGATATTCACCTTTTTGCGCAGCGACAATACCATCGAAGAAATCTGCTGACCAAGTTCCATCCGCTCTTCGAGACCTTTGTTGATGTGCTCTTCCGCGCTCACAGGATAATCCGCCAGGTGAACAGAATTCACCTTCCATTTTCCGGAAACTGCATTCAGATCACAAAACAAACTGTCACTGTAGAACGGAGCAACAGGCGACATGAGAATCGCGACAGTCTCCAGACAAGTATACAAGGTCTGGTAAGCAGCGATCTTGTCTTTGGTGTAATCGCCTTTCCAGAAGCGACGACGACTCAGACGCACGTACCAGTTACTCAAATGCTCACTCACAAAATCTGAGATCGCACGACAGGCTTTTGTCGGTTCGTAATCCGCATAAGCAAGATCCACGACTTTTATCAGCGAATTCAATTCGGATAAAATCCAGCGATCAAGCTCTGTTCTTTCGCTGTATGGAACCTCCGGTTCAGCATAGCGGAAGCCGTCGATATTTGCATACAACGCGAAGAAAGAATAGGTATTGTACAAGGTACCAAAGAACTTTCTTTGAACTTCAGTGATGCCTTCGATGTTGAATTTAAGATTGTCCCATGGCGAAGCATTGCTGATCATGTACCAGCGCGTCGCATCCGGACCGTATTTACTCAATGTCTCAAACGGATCCACGGCATTGCCCAGACGTTTGGACATTTTATTTCCATTCTTGTCAAGCACCAATCCATTGCTCACAACATTTTTGAAAGCAATCGAATCAAATGCAAGCACAGCGATTGCATGCAAAGTGAAAAACCATCCGCGTGTCTGGTCCACACCTTCCGCGATGAAATCCGCGGGATATGCGGAAGCAAATTCTCCTTTGTTCTCAAAAGGATAATGCCACTGCGCGTAAGGCATGGCGCCGCTGTCAAACCAAACATCGATCAGATCCAGTTCGCGCTTCATTGGTTTGCCGGAAGCGGAAACAAGAATTACATCATCAACATAGGGACGATGGAGATCAAATGATGATTGATGAATGTTGAATGTAGATTGTTCAATTTCTTTGTACGGATTCGATTTCATCAATCCGGCTTTGATTGCCTTTTCAATTTCATCGTGCAATTCCTGAACGGAGCCCACACAAATTTCTTCGCTGCCATCTTCCGTTCTCCAGATCGGCAATGGAATTCCCCAATAGCGCGAACGGCTCAGGTTCCAGTCGACCAGATTTTCCAGCCAGTTGCCGAATCTTCCCGTACCTGTACTCTCCGGTTTCCAGTTGATCGTTTTGTTCAGTTCAACCAGGCGATCTTTTTCGCTGTGGTGCGGATGAACCAGGAATCAAGCGGATAATACAAAACCGGTTTATCAGTTCTCCAGCAATGCGGATACGTGTGTTCGTATTTCTCCGCTTTGAATGCTTTTCCTTCTTTCTTCAGTTTGATAACAAGACGTTCATCAACCGATAAATATTTTTCACCGCCCTGTTTTTTGCGTTCTGTTTCTTTTTCTTCGTCGGTGAGGTATTGTTCTTTTACATACTCCCCCGCGAATTCACCAAGTTCGGAAGTAAATTTTCCCTGCTTGTCGACCAGTGTCAGGGAACCGATTCCATTCTGTTTCGCGACACGAAAGTCATCCGCACCAAAACTCGGCGCGATGTGAACGATACCTGTTCCGTCTTCTGTAGTTACAAAATCACCCAGCACCACACGGAAAGCATCGCCATCCGCAGGCTGCGCGTAGGGAAGCAGTTGTTCGTAGCGAACACCTTCAAAATCTTTTCCGGTAAATTCTTTCAGCACACGAAACGGAATCGCTTTGTCGCCTGCTTTGTAATCTTCCATTTTCAATTCCGCATTTTTCTCCGGGAAATAACGACCCAGGAGATCCTTTGCCAGAATCACATTCACAAGTTGATGCGAATACGGATTATACGTTTGCACCATGACATACGTAATCTTCGCTCCCACTGCCAAAGCAGTATTAGAAGGAAGCGTCCACGGTGTCGTCGTCCAGGCAAGAAAATAAAGCGGACCTTCAATTCCTAATTCAGAATTCAGAATTCTAAATTGAACAACCGCTGTGGTGTCCTTCACCATCTTATACGTCCCCGGCTGATTCAACTCATGCGAACTCAATCCCGTTCCCGCTGCAGGAGAATAAGGCTGAATGGTGTATCCTTTATAGAGAAGATCTTTTTTGTAAAGTTCTTTCAGGAGATACCAGCATGTTTCGATGTAATCATTGGTGAAAGTGATGTAAGGATGATCAAGATCCACCCAATAACCCATCTTGCGTGTGAGATCGTCCCACACATCTTTGTATTTCATCACCTCCTTGCGGCAGGCTTTGTTGTAATCTTCGATGGAAATTGTTTTGCCGATATCGTCTTTGCGGATGCCCAGTGTTTTTTCAACGCTGAGTTCGATTGGCAAACCATGCGTATCCCAGCCACCTTTGCGTTTCACCTGGAAACCCTTGAGTGTTTTGTAGCGACAAAAAATATCCTTGATCGCCCGGGCCATGACATGGTGAATGCCGGGAAGTCCGTTCGCCGACGGGGGCCCCTCGTAAAAAGTAAAGGACTGACGGCCCTCCCGGCTGTTCACGCTGGCTTCAAAAGTCTTCTCCGCTTCCCATTTCGCCAGGATTTCCCTGGAAACAGAAGGCAGGTCAAGCTGCTTAAATTCCCTGTATTTCAATGACATACAGTCTTTTCATTTATTTCTTAAACCTCAAAATCCCCAAAAACCACCAATCCCACCCCACCCATTTTAAGGCCCGCAAAAATAAGGAAAATAAAAGCTATTGGAAAGCAACTTGGTGTGTCAAAATTGACTGTTTTTCAGCTTTTTAGTTGCAAGGGGACAAGGGACTGGGGACGGGGGACGGACGGGGTATCAATTAGCTGAATTATTAAGTCTGAAAATGGGAAGAGGGACGATGGACGGGGGACAACCGGCGTATGATATATGCTGAATTAGAACGTCTGAAATTGGTAAGAAGGGACGGGGGACGAATTATTTACGGTATAAATTCCAAAATCCACCGCATCCATGCCCATCCGTGATCTTCAGTGACCATTATCACTCCGTAAACGACTGGTTTTCTAACATTTAAAAAAGAAAAGGAAGATCGTGATGCTAGGAAATCTCAAAAGAATAATAATTTAATGGACCACGAATTAGAAGCTTCCACTCACAACTCATAATTCATAATTCTTAACTCATAACTAAATCTCAGATAGTAGCCACCACCTTGAGCTCAATGTCGATAGGCGTCGGCAAACAATTGATTTCCAATAATTTTATAGAAGGAATTAAGGACAACCATGCTCCTAAAAAACAATAATAAAAGCCCGAAAACAAGAAATTAAAACATCCCCTTCCAAGCACTAAGCACCAACCACCAAGCACCAAAATCTCTGTGCGAAATCTTCACTCAGATAATCGCAATCACCTTAAGTTCAATGCCTATCGGCGTCGGCAAACAATTGATTTCCAACGTCGTTCTACACGGCGGATTCTCCTTAAAATACTCCGCCCAAAGCCGATTATAAACCGGAAAATCATCCTTCATATTCGTCAGATACACCGTCACATCCACAATCTTATCCCATCCCGATCCGGCATCTTCCAGGATATACTTCACATTCTGAAACACCGACCGGCACTGCTTTTCGATATCGTAGAACACGATATTCCCTTTTTCATCCAGCTCCACACCCGGAATTTTCTTCGTCCCTCTTTCCCTCGGCCCCACGCCGCTCAAAAACAAAAGATTGCCGACACGTCTCGCGTGCGGATACAAACCCACCGGCTCCGGCGCCTTACTCGAATTGATCTGATCACTCATATGTAGAAGATTGATGGGGCGAATATCTGGAATTTTTGATTGCGTGATTTAAAATTTTGGAACGATACTCAGCCGCTATTTATTTCCGCCTTGCCCGTGCTCCGCTTGTGACTGAGCTGTGCCTGGGGTTATTTTAATGAGCTAGCAAGTAAATAAAAACAATTAGAGAGGCCGCCAATCCTTTTAACTGGATTAAAATAAAAAATAGAACCATCTATGTATGACAAAACTTGCTTAACTTGAAATCGGAAGTGCGTTTTAACTAGCTAAATTTTAACACTATTATTGCTTTTTTAGTAACTGAAATTATGATTCAACAAGGGCTCTATGAACAACTAATAAATAAATTGGTTTCATCTAAGTTAAAGAACCTAGAAAGAAATACTTATTATATAAAAGAAAATGAAATTGATAAGAATGAAGCGGCAAGAGTGCTTTCCCAATATCTGATTGAGGTAATTCGATTTGCACTTAATCTGATTTCTGGCGAAGACAGTATAGAAAAACAAATAGAGCTTTCAAACAAAATCATTCTTCTTTTGCGCACTGAATTAAAGGATGAAGAATTTGATGAGGATTTGATTGCGACCGAAGCAAAAATACTGTCAGCAATTTTTAAAAAGTTAGACGCAAACTTTTCTGATTTTGAAAAACACCTTAAAGAAATTACGCCCTATACAAGATTATCACAAAGCGAGTTATTTACTGGTAATAATGCAGGAATTTCTCTCGAAAGCGAACTTAAAAAGGAAATTCTCTCATCTGATAAAATAAATTTTCTAGTATCGTTCATCAAATGGACAGGGATAAGAATCTTTGAAAAGGAGTTATTTGAATTTACTGAAAGAGGTGGACAATTAAAGGTTATTACCACTTCGTACATGGGGGCAACCGATTTGAAAGCCGTAGAATTTCTGTCCGATTTGAAGAACACGGAAATTAAAGTATCATATAATACAGACAATGAAAGATTGCATGCAAAAGCATATTTATTTTTCAGGAACACAGGATTTCACACAGGATACATTGGGTCTTCTAACATCTCTCGATCAGCATTAACAAATGGTTTAGAATGGAATATCAAAGTAACAACGAAAGAAGTTGGGCACATCATTGATAAGTTCCAAAAAACATTCGAAACTTATTGGCAAGACAAAGAATTCGAATTATTTGACAAAAGAATTCACACAGAGAAGTTGAGAATTGCCTTGAAAAAAGAAAGAGTATATGAACGCAATAACCCGGCTGTTTATTTTGATATTAAACCTTTTCCATTTCAGGAGGAAATTTTAGAAAAGTTAGAGACGGAAAGAACTGTCCACCATCGATTCAAAAATTTAATTGTTGCTGCAACGGGAACTGGCAAAACAGTAATATCAGCATTTGATTTCAAAAACTTTAAGAAGAATAATTCAAACGCAAAACTCTTATTTGTTGCACACCGAAAAGAAATATTGCAACAAGCTCAGGCGACATTTCAGGGAATTTTTAGAGACAATAATTTTGGGGAGTTATGGGTTGATGGAATTGAACCCGAAAAATATGACTGTGTTTTCGCTTCAGTACAAACTCTCAATAACAAAATTGAATCGCTGAAACTTTCAGAATCATATTATGATTTCATCATTGTAGACGAAGTTCATCACATTGCCGCTTCAAGTTATCGTCCGATTTTAAATCGGTTTAAGCCAAAAATTCTTTTGGGTTTAACTGCCACACCTGAAAGGATGGATGGAGAAGATATTCTGAAAGATTTCTGTGATACGATTGCTGCTGAAATCAGATTACCAGAAGCATTAAACAGAAAATTGCTGTGTCCATTTCAGTATTTCGGTATTACAGACAGTGTTGATTTGTCACATGCTACTTGGCAAAACGGTAGATACCTACCAAGTGAATTGACAAGAATTTATACTCAAAATGATAAACGTGTTGGAGAAATTATCTCTACCCTTCACAAATATCTTAGAGATCTAAATGAGGTAAGGGCACTTTGTTTTTGCGTTAGCCAGGAACATGCTCAGTTTATGGCAGAGAAATTTTCACTTGCTGGTTTGAAAGCTGATTATTTAGTTAGCTCCAAAAGTGAATTAAGAGAAGAACTTAGACGAAAGTTTTTAGGCAAAGAAATAAATTACCTTTTTGTCGTTGACATTTTTAATGAAGGAATTGATATTCCAGATATAGATACCGTTTTATTTCTTAGACCAACAGAAAGCTTAACGGTTTTTCTTCAACAACTAGGCAGAGGTCTAAGGTTGGCTGAAGGAAAAGAGTGTTTAACTGTTTTGGATTTTGTTGGTAATTCACGACCTGAGTATGATTTGGAAGGAAAATTCAGAGCTTTAGTTGGCAAAACAAACACTTCCATTCAAAAGGAAATTGAAGACGACTTCCCACATTTGCCTTTAGGATGCACGATTGTTTTAGAGAAAAAAGCAAAAGAATTTATTTTACAAAATGTCCGTAGTGCAACCTTGTTAAATATTAATCAACTACTGAATAAAATTCGCAATTACAAACACCAAACCACCCTGCCGCTTTCTTTAAAAAACTTTTCAAGATTTTATCACATCCCTCTTCAATTAATTTACAAAAAATATAATTGGAAAAGGTTGTGTGCAAAGGCTGAACAAATAGAAGATTATCCACCAACCAATGAAAAAGAAATATTCAGGGCTATTAGCAAGAAATGGCTTTCGTGCAATTCAATTTCCTACTTCCAATTTATTTTAGAACTAGCTAAGCAAGATTTCAAAATCAATTTCAACAAACTAAGTGAGGAAGAAAATTTAATGTGCCTAATGCTTCATTATGATGTTTGGCAGGAGGCAGGAGGCTTCAATTCGCTTGAAGAAAGTATTACAGCCATTGGAAAAAATAAATTATTGACATTGGAAATAATTGAAGTCCTTGAAATACTAATTGATAAAATTGATTTTCTTGAAGGTGAAATTTCTCTTCCTTATTCTCAACCATTAAAATTGCATAGTCGATACACAAGAGAGCAGATTCTTACAGCATTTGGATTTCATAAATTTGAAGCTAAAAGCAATAAAATTGAAGGCGTTGCATTCTCATCCGAAAAGAACACTGAATTGCTTTTTATTACTCTAAATAAATCTGAAAAAGATTTTTCACCGACAACCCTATATGAAGATTATGCAATCAGTGAAAATATTTTTCATTGGCAAACACAAAACTCCGTGAGTCCAGAAAAAGGTAAAGGGCTAACATACATCAATCACATTCAGGAAAAAAAACGAATTCTACTTTTTGTGCGTGAAAAAAACAATGACGAATATGGAAATACCATGGCTTCCGTTTTCTTAGGAGAAGGAAGGCTAATCGAACATTACGGCTCTAAGCCAATGAGCATTAAATGGGAGCTATATGAACCTATGCCGCCTTACCTATGGAAGGATTCAGCAAAGATGGCGATCGGTTAATTCGATTATTAGTTCGAAATTTCGTAGACCCGCTCCGCAGAATATGCCCCTAGCTAAAAGCTCATTGCTGCACAGGATTTCCAAAATCCTGTGCCCTTAAACTGTGTGATATTCATCCACAGTTCAAGGCTTTCCAGATAAGAATTAAGGATGACGAATGAACAAAGGGAGGATTAGAGATTGAACATTCTTCGTTGGTTGGAAGCCGGTACACCAGTTTTAAAACGTCAGTCTATCCTCCAAACATTTCCCTTCTATTCTTTCTACAATGCTTGAACTCCTCCGGAGTTTTTTCGGGCGAATTGGTTTAGGGGATAAAGGCGATCAATTTTCACTAAGAAGATATTCTGGGGTAAGAATGTGTGAAGATCATTACGCTTCCGTAGAAGTTGCTTTACTTTAAAAATGACCGGTGCGGAACAGGAGTTCTAACCTGATGTTCATTGGACATTCACCAGGCTTCGGTAGGTTTAAAGTCTATTAAGTTCCTGTTTCGTACATTTACTGAATGTGCTCATGCTAAAGGCATGTTTAACACGCGAGTGCTGAATTAAACTTCCAGATAAATCAAGTACTATAATGAAACGGGGAACCTTTATACTATCGGCACTTGCACTCTTTCCATTGAGTCTTTTTGCTAAAATTAAAACCAATATTTTTATGAGAACAGATAAGGCATTTAAAGTAAAAGCCGGTGAAGCCCGATTTGGAGAACATTACAAAATGAAAGGCGTTACCCTGAATAACCTGGATATTAAAATCTCAGGAACAGACACTGAAAATGATCTGGCAGTTTTTGAACAAACCGGACTTACTCCAAACGGCGGACCTCCATTGCACATTCACCCTTTCCAGGACGAATGGTTTTATGTTATTGAAGGTGAGTATTTGTTTCAAGTTGGTGAGGACAAATATCAAATGAAATCAGGAGACACAATTTTTCTTCCCAGAAATGTGCAACATGCTTTTCTGCAACTGACGGAAAAAGGCAAGATGATCGTTTCCTATTTACCCGCCGGAAAAATGGAAGCATTTTTTAAGGTGACCGACAAATGGACATCTCCACCCACAAAGGAGGAAATTGCAAAAGTCTTTGCTGACCATGATATGAAGGTTGTTGGGCCGCCATTGAAAGTGGAATGAGGTTTTGATAAAGGAAACGCCTGACGATAACAACACATAGACGCAATAAGCCATCCCACATACTACCCCACAACATTCATCCCGACAACCGGATTTGTTGTGATATGATTTATATCTGAGGTGTATCCTCCGGGTATTTTCCTTTTACTTTTTCTACAATGCTTGAACTCCTCCGGAGTTTTGTTTCAAGTAAATCAATCCAGGAAATGCAGATTATTATAATTCTGTAAAACAATAGTCACAGAATTCGGGTTGGATGCAGTTTTGAAAAAATCTTCATCCATTTCGCAGCACATCTGCTCTCCGCTTCAACGGATATGCTAAAGCTGTTATAATTTTATCGATCGTATTTATTAAGAAAAGCCGGAATAAACAATCGAAGTTGTTTTTTTCTTTCCGACAGTAAGTGTCAGATATTGTGTTATCAATACTAAAAAGAAATTAATTTCAAATTTCGGTTTAGAAATTGATCTTAAAACAGATTATCACTGCACAAACAAGTACACTGTAGATTTTTTATCTGATGATGAAATAAGGTCTTTTTTGAATAAAGATCTGGTAATACTTAGATAGAAAATTCCGCTATCTCAAATATGCAAACATGGATGAGTTTAAAAATACGTGACCCTTTTATATGATGAATGACAATTATTTATTTCTGTCCGGATCAATCGTTCCCGGATCTTTGGCTCTTAACAATGAAGGATCGCCGACGGATTGATAAGGAGCCCGGCCATCTCCTCCTCGCCGATCATCTCCGACAAGAAGGCCAAAAACTTTATCCGGTATCACAAGTCCTTTCGTTCGTGTAAACTGAACCGCATCACCTCTTTCCGGATCCGTTGCCCCTCCGGCTTTTGCCTGCCGAACATACAATTGCATTGCCATTAATTCTGCAGCAACCCCGGAAATAAGTCCTGCTATTTTAGGATCTCTGTAACTGTCCGGATCAGCAGGATCTCCACTCATTTTAGCATCTGCTCCTGAATTGTCCTCTTCATTTTCAGGTGGTATGTATGTAATTGTTGCATCCTCTCCTGAGTCATCTAAAGTAGAATTTCCACCAGCCACTTCAGTTCGAGATACCTGATTGCCTTTACTATCGTAAACTCCTTCAATATAACTTCCATCAGAAAAATAACTCACTACTGTCGTAGTTCCATCCGAGTTCTTTTCAGAATCTGTACCCATATATCGTCGTCCTCCATGATTGGTTTGATCCGTACTTCCTGATGAATTAGAGGAAGATCCGGAATTTGTGCTACTACCGGATTGACTTCCCGAGGATGAGCCGCCTGTACTTCCGGTTGAAGAACCTCCGGTATTGGTCGTCTCATTGCCCGTTGTATTACCGGTAGAAGTCCCTGAACCAGTTCCTCCACTTGAACCACTTGATGAACTTCCTCCTGATCCCGAACCACTCGTTGTACTACCAGTACCAGAGGATTCAGTCGACCCGCTACCCGATCCGGATGAACCTGAAGAATTATTCCCTGTTTCGCCTGTTCCAGCATCTGCCCAAACATTCGGATCGTACGTGGTTGAATTATTTGAACCCTTATTCCCTGATGAGCCGGAACCCTTTTGAGAAGATGTAGAAGTAGATCCTGTCTGTTTAGAACTGCTTGTTCCACTTGTAGCCTTTCCCCCAATTGTAGCACGGCCTGTTCTTTGGAATTTTCCATTATTATTTTGCCATACAGCATTTGCACCTGCAAACAACGGGCTCCCTGGATCATCAGCATATAGCACTGATAATACTGCCTGTTGTGTACCTTGTGCTTTCACTTTATTGAAAAATGCAGGGTCGGTTAATGCACTGACGGTAGCTTTATCAGACAGTCCGGTCAATTGAAAATCTGCTAACACACTTAAAAGGGTACGCGGATTGGGAAAGGCGTTAAAAGCATTGTCCGGAAGCCCAATTCCAAATTGCGATTTAAAAGTCTCACCAATCAATACTTTTTCAGCAGCAGCCCGGCCCGCTGCACCACCACGTGCTGTATATGCATCAGTAGCTTTTTTAATTTCGGAATCGTCAAGTCCAAGAAGCTGACCGTTCGCAGAAATTCTTAAAAGATCTTTGAGAAACTGAGGTTCTTTCCTGGCCTTTGCAACTTGATCTTTACGTAGTATACCGTTAGCAAGTGAGGCTTCAATAACCAATTCAAGTTCATGCCTCCTCCACGCTCCCTGAATAAGAGTTTTCAATGCGGCGGCTTTCCCGCCAGTTTTTAATACTTCAGCTTCAGTTACGATACCGGCATCCAGAAGATCTTGCAATGCTAATCTTTGCTTTGGAGTTAGGCGGGCCAGAAATTTTAAGAGCGCGGGTGAATAAACTGAGGTAGATTTCGTTTCAACTATTTTTGCACTTCGAGAAAGTGTCAAATTCATTGCAAGAAGACGGTCGTCCAATATTTTTGGCAATGAATGATTCTTTTGTTCTAAAATATCTGATTGCTTACTTTTTGCAACAGCAACTTCTGCTGAAACGGGCACCTGAGCTTCGGCAGGAATAGACGGTGCGACAAATAAAAATAAGAAGTTAAAAAGACGGAATTTCTTTAGTGATTTCATTGTATTTGATTTTAGAAAATCTTTAATTCAAAATTTCGGTTAAGGTATTCTAAATACCTGATCAATTTTATTTAGATTATAAATTTGAGAAAAATTTCAATGCAAAATTCGTTTTCGGGCAATTACTGCAAATGTTCTATTTATTTCTGAATCGTACAATACATTTTCTGATGTGAGGAATGTACCCGGCTGCGAAAGATACATATTTGTTTGAACAGACATTCCGCCCCTCTGTGCAGGATTTCCAAAATCCTGTGTCCATCTGGGCAGAATATTGTGTGAAAGCCCGTGCGCAAACTAATTCCGCCCACGGAGGCCGGTAGCTTTACTTTCACCACACGTATCTATAAATTCAAAACACAATAAACCATTTCAAATACCACCCCAAGAGCATTCCTCCGAAAATGTTTTTATTGTAATACATTTTAAAGCGTCGTTGTATCCTCCAAAACTTTTTCCATTTTTTGCTTCTACAATGCTTGAACTCCTCCGGAGTTTTTTCGGGTGGGTAGATTTATGAGAGGCAGGCAATCAGTATTCGCTTAGTCATTGTTGCGTGAAAGTCTTTGTGTCTGGCCATTTCAGAGTCAGACATTTCAAGTGAAAAAAAAGCTTATGAAATATTTTCATCTTCTGAATTCTTTCTTCATCTGTATGAAACAGTTTTACAGCAATAAAGAAAATAAAGCAATTCAACATTCATGATCTGTTGTGCTGTTAGAAATGAATATTGGGTCACTAATTTGCCCAACCTCCTGTAGCGGTATCCAGATCGTCGACAAATTGTAATCCTGCCGGCAAGACCAAACTGTTATTATAAAATGCCAAAAGCGTAGAACGCAAATAAAAACTGCCAATAGTAGTAGGAGCACCGGAACCACAAACAAAAATAACCGTGCTTGTTTGCCCGGATGGAATAGATAAGGTAACACTTGCACTTCCTGAAGCACCGGAAGACCATGAGTTGGCTCCATTTAAAGTAACACTTGCTTTTTCTCCCCAAACAGTATAAGCAGAATATTGAAAAAAAGGAGTCCAATTAATAGCAGCACCTGTAGAATTGCTAATCCTGAATAAAAGTGCAACCATCTGTCCGTCAACTGAAGTGTTCGTAATGAATTGATCGCTATATATCAAGGCATTCTCTTTTGCATAGCCCTTTTTCTGAAAGAATGTGCGTTGAATATCTTTATTGGGAGAAATTTGTGAAGCCAACGCATTTCCATCTGTCCAATTTGCCGGCGTTACCCTCCAAACATATTTAAATCATTGCCAAAGTAAAATCCAAAGTTCGGATCATAACTGTGAAACGAAACCCAACGATACGTTGCACCGCCTGAAGCGGCCTGCCATGAAGCAACTCCCGAGGCATTAGACGTCAATACTTTCCCCGCCCCCTGTGTGCCGTCGGCAATTTTTACAGTACCGGCAACATCCAACTTCGCTGCGGGTGAAGGTGTTCCTATACCGACATTAACTCCATTATTAAAAACAGCATTATCTGAAATCCACGTTGTACCATTCCAACGCAAAGTATTGCCATTAGCGGATCCGGCAGGAATGTCGCCACTTCGCGCAGCATACAAGGCATAGGGAACGCTCATCAATTGTGTTGTACCCATGTCAATATAAGTTGAACCTCCGCTAGCGTCCATTTCAACCTGAACAAACTTTGCATTGACGCCCCAATTGATTCCCGAAAAAGTTCCTGTAATAACCATTCCCTGCCCAATCGTTGTTGTAAATAATCCCAGCGAATTGGTCATTGCCATTTGTGTTTCCTGATACAAAACCGTTCCACCTGCTGTTGCATCATGGATGCTAAAACGCAAGGAGATGCTCTGATTCGCAATTAAATTGCCCGCATTGTCACGGGCTACAGCCTGATAAGGGATTGCAGAAGGTGACTGAGCAAAAGAGTTTGATGCAACAATAATCAATAATAGTAAAAGTAATTGACACAGATTTTTCATATCAGCAGATCGATTTTTATAGTTTTTGAAATTTTGTCTGTACTCATTACATAAAGACTCAAGCCTATCAGAAATTAACCCTGATTGAAAGTCTATATTAATTCAGGCAATACAGTTGAAGGCCTGTTGAACAGACAGAAGGAGAACCGACTAAATTTTAATGGAATACGTACTTTTTGATAAAAATATGAATATTTTATGCTTTCGCTCCAATAAATTTTGTCCGAAATACGTGCTTAATGGTTAGAAGGCACAATTTAGAAATAAATGATATACCAGTCAAATCCTTCACCATAAATTTCAAGCAGGAGCAATAAAAAAACAACAAAGCATCCAAAAAGCTCACCAATAGCCGGGTTTGGAAGGTGTTCAACATTTATATATATTGCACTTTCATTAAGTTTTTCAATATTCATTTATCAGATATCAATCAGTTGAAACATTTCAGTTGATTATTTCTAAAGAATTCACAGATTAATTTATTAAAACGTTATTGGTTAACTATAAATATTCTACAAAATCAAAATAAAAAACAACAGCTTTTTTATCAATAATATTCAATTTTAAACCTTTCTTATGAAACCTTTGATCCAGATATTGATATTGATTTTTCTTGCTGCCGGAGCACATTCTCAAACGCTCAGCCCCAAGGTCATGCCTTCCTGTGGAGGATTTGCTACCGGTATCAACGGAAAAACACTTTCCTGGACGATGGGAGAACCTTTCAATACAACACTTTCATCTGCAAACAACAAATTAACACAAGGTTTCCAGCAGCCGGAAATTAGTGTTTACATTGTAAATATTAAAGCGCTCATTGAGGGCTTCTACATCGGAAGCGGGATGATGACTGCCGTTATTGATCCATTCCTATTCCCTTTGCAATCTGATACCCTTACCCTCCAGCTGGCCCGGAATGTCGCTCCATACGATATTCAATATTCAGCGACCACTATTCTAAGTACAGACGGAAATGCAAAATTTAATTTCCCAATTGAAACTAGCGGCAATACTTTTTATCTCGTTCTGAAACACCGAAATGCTCTTCAAACCTGGAGTGTTTCCCCTGTGACCATAAATTATAACATGCAGTATGACTTCACTATTTCTGCATCACAGGCATACGGCAGCAATCTCACGGATTTAGGCGATGGTAGATTTGCTTTGTTCAGCGGCGATGTCAATCAGGATGAATCTATAGGGTCCTCAGACTATAGCGCTGTTGAAAATGCATCCCAAAATTTTTTGTCCGGTTACTTACATGAAGACCTTACTGGCGACAACATTGTTGAGTCAGCCGATTATAGCCTGATCGAAAACAACAACCAGCTAATTATAATCGCGAGTCATCCCTAAGGTAACAAATCATTCATCCATTTACCTTCAGAGTCCGGATGTGCCCTGTCAAAACCAGTGCAAAATATTTTTTCAATACCCGTAGCCGGGTAGCATTAATTGCACGATATCACGTTTCTAAACGCCATGGCTCGACAAGCCATAACACACCCTGTCCCACAACACTCCTCCCTGCAGCCGCAATTATTAGGTTAAATTTTTAAAACGTTGGACTATCTTCCAAACGTTTTCATTTAATGCTTTCTACAATGCTTAAACTCCTCCGGAGTTGTTTCGAGAGTATTGATTTAGGACTTGGGGATGAGAAAGTGTTTTGAAAGTCAAACTGCTTGAGATTCCATTATAAAGGATGACTTAGCCATTCTCACTGCGAATTACTTTGGGATTCTTCTTAATTTATTTCAATGAATTATGAATCCGGAATAATTCAGCAGACCAGGAATATGAAAATTAAGAAATTTGAACCAATTCATTAGATCTGTATGAAATCTCCATTTGCTGTACTCTTATGATCAATGGAAAAAGATCAAGCTAAAATCTGCAATCAAACGTCAGAAATCGTTGAAATAAAAAAAAGTGGTGTCAGTGATTCTTCACCGACACCACAAAAATATTACTTCACAAATTACTCAGCAAAGCTGAATTCAGGAGCGCTCACAACGCCGGCATTTTGCATGGCGGTTTTGAGACTTGCTGATCCGTCGAATTTAGCAGCCTGCTCTTTATTTTCCCATTCCGTAACGACTAAAACTTCATTCGGATTCTGTGCATTTCTGAACACTTCTGATTTTTTACAACCGAATTCCTTGCGTGTTGAATCATGCTGATCATAAACTGCTTTCCATTTGTCGAAATCGGCAACTTTGTGCCTTACATAACCTTTTACCATTTGATTTGTTTTTTTGAGATGGGGTCCTACTCGTGTGGCTTTTCGGATACGCCTCCGGTTTTTTTGTGTGTACCGGAACACACATATTCATTAATAAAATTTTATTATGCTTTGGTTACTTCCAGGATACTCAGCGTGGGTGAATTTGTATGGATGACTCTTGCCAACTTCAATCCCGATTGTTCAAATATAGATGCATATTCTGCCTCCGTACGTTCCTTTCCTCCCGTCATGGCCATCATATTTATGTCCATAAACTTTCCGGGATGCCGGGTGTTTCCTGTAGGAATCACTGCTTCAATGACCAGCATTTTACTTCCTGAATGCATGGCCTCAGAACAATTTCTTAAAATTTGAACCGACTGCTCATCATTCCAATCATGAAGCACATGTTTCATCAGATAAATGTCGGCGCCTTCTGTAACGGCTTCAAAGAAATTCCCTGCTGAAACACTACATTTTTTACTGAATCCTCGTTCCTCAATTGTCTTTATTGTTTCGTCCACAACATACTCTTCATCAAAAACAATTCCTGTCGCCTGCGGAGCCTTGTCGAGAATTGCCATCAGAAACACTCCGTTTCCACCACCGATGTCCACAATAGTTTTCGCCGAAGAAAAGTCATACATGGGAATTACATTCTGAATAGCCGCATTGGTGGAGCCGGTCATCGCTTTCATAAAATTCAAACCTTCTTCCGGATGCGTTTCATAATATTTCCAGACATTCATCCCTTCTACTTTTTCAAAAGCGGTATTTCCGGTTTTCAAACTATACAACAAGTTCCCCCATGCAGGATAGTGGTCACCGAGTTGTGCTATTGCCATCGCTTTCATAGAACCAGGCAAATCACTTCTCAGTGTTTCACTCAGCGTGGTATTGGCGAATTCTCCTTTTTCGTTTTCACTGAAAATACCGACACTTGCCAAAGCCCTCATCATTCTGTAAAGTGAAGAAGCATTGGTACGTGTTGATTCCGCAAGCTGCTCGCAAGACATTGCATCCTTGTGAAGTAAATCCGCTACATTCAACTTCGCAGCATTGTAGATACAACAGGATGTCCAGAAACCTGTGATCATCTGCATCATTTGAGTGGAGGGGGAAATTGTTGGAGCTGTTGTCATGGTTGATGATTTACACGACAAAGAGACTGGAAAGCACACGAGTTTCCAATAACCCCGGTTAAAAGGCGACTTAACTCGGGTTAAGAAATGCTATTTGGTTAAAAGACGTTTACGCATCCTGCTCAGGGATGGTGGCTCAATGTCCAGAAACGAAGCGATGTATTGCAAAGGTACCCGCTGAAAAATCTGAGGATGCTTTTGCACAAGTTGCAGATACCGCTCCTCCGGAGTGAGTGATTTCACTTCCGATAGTCTGTTGATGGAGGCTTGATGCGCTTTACGTTGCTTGGCAAGATGCCACTCTTTTAATTTCGGCATTTGATCTTCCATTTTTGCAAGATCCTCACTGGAAATGCAAAGCAGTTCGCAATCTTCCATTGCCTGGATATAAATACTGCAAGGATTGCCAGTATACATACTTTCCAAATCTCCAACAATCCAGTCTTCAAAGGCGAAATACAATATATGTTCACCGCCCTTGGTGTCAATCGTATAATTCCGGAAGCAGCCTTTACTTACATAAGCGAAATGCTTGCAAACCTGACCGGCTTTCAGATAAAAATATTTCCTGGGAATGTATTCTCTCTTGAAAAAACTCAGCACCAATTCAAATTCCGTTTCCGTCAATCCGATTTTATTCAGAAATAAATCAACAAACAAAGGAGAAAGTTCTGAGCGATAGAGTTGCATTTTTTTTGAAAAATTAAATAATGACATGAATCCTCAATCGAAATAAAGGTTTAGAAGATTGATGATAAGAATCACAGAGCAGGCTAACGAATACAGTATATGCTTTTTAGTTTGTCAGCCTTTAGCAAATATAGGGAATTGAAATTATTAATATGTGAATTCACTTAATTAAATGAGCAAAGAATAAGGCGGGAATCAGCCAACTTGTCCATTCAACTTCCGAATGGAACAACAGTTTCCTGAAATACCTTATGACAATTTTCAAATTCTCAGTTCAGGACAATCTTTTTTGTATACAAATTTCCACTCTCCTTTTCTGAATACAAAAGCGTATAAATCCCGGATACCTGCTTTGTAAGATCGAGTTCCAATTGTTTTCCTGCGAAGTTTCCATTCATGACAGAACGTCCCTGGATATCGAATAACTGATATGTTCCGGAAGAAAATAGTTTTCCGGAGACACTCACCAGTACTTTTCCATGAGCAGGGTTTGGTGTTACAATTAATTCAGGCATTGTGCTGAGCAATTGTCCGGAATTTAGAATCAATGAATCCAAATCGCAAACCTGTTGGTTCAAATCATATTTGTAAAAATGATTTCCCAAACGAGGACTTCCTGTATCAAGATTGAGCAGACTGATGTACACCTGGTGATTAATAGAGAATGCTGCGCTGAATTCAACAGAAGTGTCTCCCGGAATATCCAACGACTGGAGTGGAATTACTTTCATTCTGTCCAGATCTATTTTTGAAACATAATTATTGAAAATAAATGCTTCATTGCCCAATACTTTTGCAAAACGTTCACCATTGAGTTCCCCCACTTTTAAAACCGGACCTGACCAGGCGCCTGTGGACTGATCGTATTCATACAAACCCGGATTAGCTCCTCCACCAAACAATGTATTGTATCCGGCATATACTTTGTTTCCATAAGAGAATGCAATAGGAGCAGATGACATACTCGCGCCATAAGGCCATCCGCTGCTAGTCCATGTATCACTTGGAATGTGGTATTTATCAATTTGTCCGCCACCTGAAAACGAATAGTATCCCAATCCAACATACGCTGTATCGCCTATCACAGCCGAAACCGGAGTGTAGCGACCTACGCCGGGAAGATTGGATCTTTGTGTCCATGTATCCAATACAGGATCATATTGCCAGGTGTCGGAGAGAAAACAGGAAGCGCTTCCAAAACAGCCTTTCGTTCCACCGGAAATATATGCATTCGTGCCATCTGAAAATCCTGCTGAACCTGTATGATTTTCTGCTGATACTGGTAACGATGCTTTCACTGTCCATGAATCAGTTGCAGGATCATAAGCATACCAGTCTTTATAGGCTTCCGTAAGAATGTCAACATATTTATTTCCCATTCCCATATAACCGGTATTGCCGATACTGGTCGCATTGAGTGTATGACGAATTTTCAAATTGCCCAATGGCATTTCAGCTCGTCGCTCAAGACGATAAATCGGATGAGATGTTTGCCAATAGGTGGTAGTATCCGAACATCCTGCCCTGCTGATGACCCATTGCAATTTGTGTTCTCCACATTGTTCGAAAACCTGACCTGCGGTATAACTGGTCACGTTGATCTGGGTGGCTACTCCGTCGACAAACAAGGTTGCTCCTATTGTATCTACGGGCAGGTAAAATTTACTTGCATTCTGGTAATTGTGCTGAATGCCAATTCCCGCTTCGTCTATACCGACTGGAAAGAAATACGGAATATTTTCGCAGGCATTGGGTTCAAAACATCCAATTGTTTTGTCTTTATAGCCACCATAAGATTCGCCAAAACACCGGTAATATTTTCCGTTCACAACAAACCCGGTTGAAAAAACAGATTCCTGGTAAATACCTGAGAAAATATAACTGGCAGGACCTGGAGAAATATCTCCATTGCTCAGATTATAAAAATAACTTGTATTGATATAGCTTGTAGAACTCGTTCCACTGAACTTTCCATTCACGATCCACAATTTATCATTCGTTAAATATATTGTAGAACCAAATCGTGAGTCCGAAGTGAAGTTGGTAGTCATTACTCCCCATGTATCCGCGACAACATCGTATTGCCATATTGATGAACCACTTCCAAGAACAATAGAAATAATATTTCACCCGTATTCCAAAACGGCATCTACATACGTCATGGAAGGATGTGATGTCAACTGTGTCCATGTTGCACTTACCGTATTGTATTTGTACACTTCAGTAGTACCACCGAAAAAAAGATAGATCTCTGAATTAAGCACTACAGCCCTTGCACTCGATCGTGCAGGTCCCGGAAAATCCGGCAATGCGGTCCAGAGATCTGTCGCGGGATCATATTCATAAAATTTATTTGTCGTATTTGGAAACACACCCGGATCACCACCTATCAGATAGAATTTTGAATTCGCCTGAACAAAAGCCGGATATTTCAAACGCGGAAATGGAAAATCTCCTAATCGTGTCAGCCGTTGTGTGACAGAATTGTATTTCCACATATCACGTAGTACAAGACCGTTTGCGTCTACACCCATGCCAATGTATGCTTCATTCCCAAGGACAGCGGCAATTGCAAAGCTACGTTCCTCTCCTTCTGCAGGTAAAACAGTTTTTCCGCTCCACATTCCTCTGTTTACAAAAACAGAATCTGATGTTGAATCGATGCAATAACCATTGGTTGCGAGTAAGCTGACATAATAAGTTCCATAATGATCGGGCCTGAGTACTGTATCTCCGCCAAACCATCCTGAAATTGTTGTATCAACCTGCCATTGCCATGCATAATTATTTCCTGCGGGAGAAATAATACTTGTATTCAACAAATTGGTCACTCCGCCAAAATAACTGGTATCAGCAACTGAAAGTTGTGCATCAATTGTACTTGTACAGCCCGGATAATAAGTCCAGACATCACTGGTAAATGCGGAGCTGCCATCACTTCCTCCAATAATTTTCACAGTATCTGCAAAAGCCATGAAAGCCATGTCCTGATGCCAGTTCATGTTGAACAAAGTATCTCCACGGAACCAGTTTTGACTGGGCAGGTGCAGAAACTTCGGATAATTCTGATTAAAGATATGAGGTACACCGTTGATACTACACCCAAACAATGGGACAGAAGTTGCAGGTCCGGCTGCATTGGGCCATGAGGTATCCCAGGTTGATGTAGAAAAATCATAAACGTATACCGCGGTACTTGTCTCGTTCAGGAAAAAAACCTTGTCATTAACAACTGCTGCTCTGCTCCATGATACTACACCCGGAGCAGATGTAAGCTGTGTCCATGCATCAGCAATCGGATCATATTCCCAGAATTGATCAGTGCCGGAATTATTGCTACAAGAGATCCGTCCAAAAGCAATGTACCCCTTTCCATTGTAAGTGAAATTAGCATACTGGTTTGAGTTGGTTCCCGGAAAATCTGCAACCTGCACCCAACTATCTGTTGTGGGCGTATATTTCCAGACATCTGTAAAACATGTGCCAAAATTCCCTCCACCCAGATAAATATTTCCATTTAATGAAAATGTAAACGCATCGTATCTCGATGTACCAGGAAAATCATTTTTTGAGTCCACAAAGCTGTGAGTTCATCATATTCCCAAACTTCGTTTATTCGAATTCCGCCGCCAACAACGCCCAGCATAAGATATCCTTTATGGCCAACGGTTTCAGCTTTGCAAAGTTTTCGTGGAGAGCCCGGAAAATCTGCCGAACGAAAACAGGTTCCCTGAGCTGTGGCGAATAACGTAATCAAATTAAATAAAAAGACAAAGAGAAGCTTACGCATTGATTTGCTGTTTAAATATAATAGCCAATGAAATCGTATTGAGATCATGATTCGATAAATCGATAGCTTGTCAATATATAAAAGATTTTCTTACAGGAGAAATCGGCTCATAAGAACCTCGCCTAAGCAGTTTATTACAAAAACTCTGCATGAAGTAATTTCTACCGAGAGCCAATTGGCAATTCATTTATGATTTCAATTTACACTACATCGTTTCGGCATAATCTTTTGAACACGTCAAAATTCAATATTTCAGCCGGCAACGCTTCTTTAAGAAAATATTCCCATTTCAAATACGATTTATTCCTGCTCAGCATGAAATATTTAAATGTTATGTAGTTTGACATAGATTTGTATGCTTGAAAAATATAGCTGCCATATTCCTTCTTTCCATCTACCTGTTTTCAACTACCGGTTTTAACGAGCTGATGAAAATTGAAGTGATGATTGAGCATTTACATGAACATCAACAAACTGATAATTCAGTTTCGCTTTATAAATTTCTTGTGATGCATTATATAACTGATGACAGTACAGATCAGGACAACGAGCGCGACAAGGAACTTCCCTATAAATCGCCCAACACTTTTAATTCGATCATTTTCTTTGACGCCAATATCCGTCAATTCTCATCAACAATTTTTAAAGCCTTCATAAATGGCTCAAACACTTTTTTGTCAGTGAATGACTCCATCAACATCATAAATTTTCATACCATTGTTTGGCAACCTCCGAAATTAACCGGATCAGGTTTTAATATTGAAAATCACTCGATTTTTAATTGATCTAAATTTCCAGTTTGTGACATTTAATTAAAAGTCACCTGTAATGAATATTTAAATTTATTGAATTCACCGGAATATGAATTTAACAAAACCGCATCTCTTAGTTTTGACATGCGTGGTCGATTAACATACTCCTTAGTACACTTAAAATTTAAAAATATTATAATTTATGAAAATAAAAATACATTTAATCCTGCTCTTCGTTGCGCTCTCAACCACTTTGCCGGTTACAAGTTTATTCGCACAATACGCACTGGACTGGCAGCAAAATGCCAATTGGGATCAAAAACAATCTGTTATGTGTGCTGTTGATTCACTTGACAATGTTGTTGTAACCGGATATTTGCAAAGCTATCGCATGTTTACCAGGAAATATGACATTTCAGGAACGTTCTTATGGGAAATTGAAGATTCATCCGGAATACATAGCATCTATGAAAAGCCAAATTGGGTGAATTGCGATGCTTACAACAACATTCTTGTGGTTGGTAATCAATATTCTATTGGAAGTTCGTATGATTATCCCAATGCAATTGTAGCAATAAAATACAGTCCTGCAGGAACATTGCTATGGAGAACTGTAATTCCAATTTCCATTCTAATCAATAGCACTACATCTTTTGATTGCAGAAGTGTAGTTGATGCCATCGGAAATTTATATATCGGTACCGCAATCACCAATGGCGCTACATTAATTAAAATAGATACAAATGGCAATGTAATCTTCACAAATTCAAGCACAGTAAATGCACCTAAAAATTTTAATGCTATGCGTATCAGAAATAACAAGATCGTAATAGCAACGAGTAGCGGAACGCCCAATGTTTCACCTGTTTTTGTTTGGGATACATCAGGCACATTACTTTGGACAGCGGATGCGATTGGCACCCTTTCCGCAGATGTAGAATTTGATGAAAATGACAACGTATATGTTTTAGGAAGTCTTTATCATCAAATCAATGCAATTACCTGGGATTATGATGTAAAACTTACGAAGTATAATCCGACCGGTAATTTATTGTGGGCAAACTTTTATGATTTTGGAGGATATAATTTTGCAACTCGTATGACTTATGTAAATAATCGAATTAGTGCGATAGGTTATGGAAATGCAAGTGGTATTAAATGGGAAACATTCCAAACAGATACAGGTGGAACATTGCTTTGGGCTTCACCATATTCTGTTCCAATCAATCCTACTGCGAGCGATGAGTACCCACATTTTATTTTAGCAAAACCGACTGGCGAAGTAATTGTTACAGGCGTAGGAGGGACCTACTCCTGACCCATTTAATCCTTCTTTCAATCAAATGCCGATAGTTCAGTACAGCAATACGGGTGTTCAAAGTTGGGTTAGTACTCCAAATATATATGCAGGCACCGGTTTGGCCGCCTCATTTGCCAATGATGGAAGTTTGTATGCTATTGGTTCAAGAAACATGTATGTTTTTCACTACAATATGTTACCTGTGGCAATTGATAATCATTTGCAGATTGAAAATCAGGTAAAAATATTTCCAAACCCGGTTTCGTCATCCGCATCATTAGAATTCAATTTATCAGAAATAAAAAATGCGACAATTACAATCTTTGATGTCATCGGGAAAAATGTAAAGAACATTCCGCTAAATAATTCACAACAAGGAAAAAATACTATCACTATTGATCTGTCAGAACTCAAAACAGGAACATATTTCTGCAAATTAAAATCGAATGATGGTTTACAAATAGTAAAACTCATTAAAAACTAAAAGGCACTTCCAATGTGTAACAAAGTACAGTCGGAAGTATTCAGCTCATTTCCGATTGCGTGAATCCAATATCACAATCCGGGAATTCAAAAAATAATGAGATTTAAAATAGGATCCTGTTCATCAGTCTTTGTTCTCCATCATAAATCCAAGTACCTGCTAATAATAATTCAAGACACCTGGATTCATAAATTCCGGTGTCTTGAATTTAATGCCGGTAAACTGAATCTCATTCAGAATTAAAAAACCCAATTCAAATCCCGAAAAAATCACCCTGCCCTCTTACACATCAAATTGTTAAAGCTGTCAAAAGTCGCCAAATCCCTCTAAAATCAAGGCTTTCGTTCACGGAATTTATTTGTAAGCCAATTTTCCTTTTTGTAAATTGGTATATTCTATAATCCCCCCTACGCCATAGGGTTAGTTTTAAGAAATCAAATAATATAAACAAGTTATGACAAAACTTAGTACTCTACTCATTTGTGCCTTCTTGTTATTTACATCACAACTGTTTTCTCAAATTGATGTAAAGACAATTGATATGGCCAAAGTCAATCAAGCCAAGCTTGAAGGACGATTAAACGGTCACGAGAAGTATGTCAACTATGATGCACTTGGAAAAAATCCGACTCGTATCGCTCCGAATGTTCATCCCGGAAATTCGGTGAACACTGCCAGTGGCTGCGCATGCTGGATTCCGCGTGATCCGAATTGGCAGGTTGCTCAGTTCGATGGCTCGGGTGGCAGTGGTGGTCCGGGTCTGCCTCCTGATTACAGAAATGATGACTGGTCTACAATCTCTATTCCTATCCCATTTCCATTTTGTTTTTATGGGCAACAAATAAATGACGTGTACATCAATAACAATGGAAACGTTTCTATCACCAATCCTTACGCGACTTTCACAGCCACTTCATTTCCTGATCCAAACTATACCATGATCGCTCCGTTCTGGGCTGACGTGGATACACGTGGACCATTGAGTGGAATCGTTTATTACCAGGTAACCAGTACTCACCTGATTGTTCAGTGGGAGAATGTCGGCTACTTTAGTTCGCATGATGATATGGGAAATACATTTCAGCTGATTCTTACTGATGGTTTTGATCCATTGCTTCCTCCGGGATCCAATGTTTCTTTCTGCTACCAGGATATGCAATGGACAACCGGTGATGCATCCGGTGGTTCCGGCGGATTCGGCGGAACTCCTGCTACAGTTGGTGTCAACCAGGGAAATGGAATTGACTACATTCAAATTGGAATGTTTGATCAGACCGGTTCAGCATACGACGGTCCTTATGGAAATAACGATGGTATCGACGCTCTCGACAATCAATCCTTTATCCTGAACGTTTGTCAAAGCGGTAGCAACGTACCTCCTATCCTGAATTCATCACAAGCTTGTGATACATTGAGTGTGTGTGAAGGCGATACACTCTTGATTCAAGGTTCATTCCTCTCTCCGGAACTGGGACAGATCACTACTGTTACAACAACTTCTACCATGAGTGGTGTAACGGTGACCTCACTTCCCGGAAATACTTCCACCTTCACCGTGCAGGTTGTTGGACAGGCTTCAAACGTAGGTTTGAATTCGCTGATGATCATTGCCACAGATGACGGTACTCCTGTAAGATCGTCGCAGTTGCCGGTTGTCATCAACGTAAAGGCTGCTCCAGTTACACAAGTCGCCACTACCAATGTAAGTTGTTTCGGTGGTCACAATGGTACAGCAAATCTCAATCTGAGTGGTACCGGACCGTTTGAAATCATGTGGTGGCCCGGTGAAATGCAAACTACCCAGGTCACACATCTTTATGCAGGAGTATATACTGTGGATATTTCAAGCCCATCCGGATGTTCCACTACACAATATGTAAACATCACTCAACCTCCTGCATTGACAATTGCCATGACATCTCAGGATGCGGACTGCTCCGGACAAACAGGCAATGCATCTTGTACAATTGGTGGCGGAACTGTCCCCTACACTTATTCCTGGAATACGAATCCTCCTCAGACGAGTAGTTCGATCACAAATTTGACTGCCGGTATCTATACTGTCAGAGTAAGCGACAATAACAATTGCCGGATAGCGGGTTCTGTTGAGATTCACGGTGCTGCCGGATTCAGTGCTACTATGACTACCACTCCTGCTACTTGTCAGGCTGCTGATGGTAGTGCAAGTGTTCAGACTACCGGTGGTAGTGGTAATTTCTCGTATACATGGAATCCTGCAGTAAGTACCGGTGCTACTGCTACCGGATTAACTTCCGGTGTTTATACGGTTACTGTTGTTGATAATGCAGACGGCTGTCAACAAACACTTTCAGCATTGGTTGGAAATACATCGGGAATAGTTGCAAGTATCGTTTCTTCAACTGACGCAACTTGTCAGAACAGCGAAGACGGAACAGCTACTGCGAGTGGATCCGGTGGAACAGCACCGTATTCTTACTTGTGGAGTGCAGGTAGCGCGACGACTGCAAGTGTAAGCAACCTTGCACCGGGCACTTATACCGTTCAGGTTTCTGACTATAACGGCTGTCCGGATTACGCGACAGTAACAATAGGTTATCAATTCCCTTCACCGGTTGTTGAGTTGGGTGCCGATACAACCATTTGCATTGGCGCAACACTTACTCTGGATGCAGGCGCAGGCTATCAATATCTCTGGTCTGATAATTCAACCGGACAAACGCTGAACGTTTCTTCACCCGGAACATATTCAGTATTGATCACTGATGGAAATTCATGCGAAGCATTTGATATGATTACGGTGAGCACAATTGCCTGCAACCGTCCTCATACTACTGCTGCCCGTCCTACACGTTCTGTCGGTGTGTATCCGAATCCAAGTACCGGAGTTATTGATATCAATTTCAATAACGAAGCATCAGGAGCTGTTGAAGTCAGCGTTGTGGATGTGTATGGAAAAGTTCTCTTTGTTTCACAGGAGAATCTGAAAGCACACGATAACCGCACATTTGATCTGAACAATCTCTCTGCCGGAATTTATTTTGTGAGAATCACTATCGGTGAAGAGACACAGGCGGTACGATTGATAAAAATGTAAAATGAACTTCCCTCAGTAATCAAGGGAATTCGAATAGCAAAAGAGCCCGGGTCGAACGAATCGATCCGGGCCTTTTTTTAATATTGAGCAAGTTTGCATTGTTACAGGTAGTTGCCCTAATTACTTACTTTCTACATTTGCAATCGGCAGCTTGCATGAACATTAAGCAAAGTTTATCTCTTCCTTTCTCAAAATCGAAAACTAGGTATCAGGTTCAGCCCTTCATTATTCCCGTCCGGCGACATTTAATTGAGGAGCCTGTTAAGTATGTGTAATTTCGGGTCACGAAGAAAGCTTTACAGCACAACAAAATTTGACACACAGCTCCCTGGCTATAAATAAAGCAACCCAAAAACCAGTCAAGAGACTGCTTGTCCAAAACCGGGATCATCACTACTTTCTATTTATTCTCTCTATTAATATCCTTAAAAATCATCTTTCATGAAAAAAATATTTAGCACTTTATTCTTTGGGATATTCCTGTTACTTGTAAATCCAAAATTTCTCACAGCACAATCCATTCAATGGATTCACGATGCCGGTTCACCTTCTTTCAGTGCCATTGAAAATGGTACCGCTGTGGATGCTGATGAAAGTGAGAACGCCTATGTAATTGGACATCTTTCAATTGACAGCTACTTCTCCGGTTTGTTTGTTCCCGCTAATCAGGATGGTTTTCTTGCTAAATATAATGGAGCCGGAATTGTTCAATGGGTGCGAACATTTGGAGGAACCGGCTCAATTGACATTCAGGAATCGGCCGTGAAAGTATCTGTTGCAGATAATGCTGTTTACGTGTGTGGTGCTTTCCGTACGCAAAATTTTAATCCTACTGTCACTTTCGATACAATTTCTTATACCTATGCCGGAAATAGCAGGCATGGTTTTTTGGCAAAGTATGATTTGAATGGAAATATTCAATGGATGAAACATGGTGGAGGCATTGGAGTTGGCGCAAGTTTCAATGATATTGATATTGATGACCAGGGACGAGTGGTTGTTGTTGGAACTGTTGACGGAACCAATCTTTTCGACACGCTCTCCTTAAATTACAATGGCGGAATTTTACTTCGCTACCTTCCAGATGGTACACGCACAGACCTCATACAACTGAATGACGTAAGTGCAATTCATCAGGAGGCAAGAGAAATTGAAGTAGCATCGGGGTCAGGAAACATTTATGTAGGCGGTGCATTTTTCGACAACATCACCCTGAATGGATTTACTGCTAACGCTTCGGTCTTCAATGTTTTTGAGTTAAAGCTTGATAGTAATCTCACATGCCAATGGCTGAGCAGTGGTGGTGGGACAAATGGAACCTGGATAAACGGCCTTGCAATTGACAGCAATGAGAACACTTACATTACAGGTCATGCAAGTGGAGATACGGTGCAATTTGGTTCGCAATATTTTAATGGGTACACCATGTTCGACAATGAAATAATTACATTAAAAGTAAATGCATCAGGTACACCATTGTGGCTGAGGCATGGTGGAAGTAGTGTAAACGATGAAGCTTTGGATATCATCGCAGATAAAAACGGAAATACTATAATAACAGGATTTCTTGGCGGGAATGTTCTGACTGCAAATTTCGACACCGTTCAGGTAGCAATCTTCACACAAAGCACGCATTGCTTTCTTGCGCGTTATGATCCTAACGGAACTATTGTCTATGCGCGGGTTATGGGAGGTGGCTCAGATGATGCCGGCTCGGGACTTACATTGGCGAATGACAGCACCTTCTATTTTACGGGTACCGCAAAAAGCTCTGCTCCCTGGGACGCAATACTATATACTCCCTGCTGTCTTGACCCTAATTTTATAGTAGCGAAGTTCCATGACACATTCAATAACATAAGCACTGGCATCAACGAATTTTCAACATTGAATATTTCCTCGTTTCCGAATCCATTTCAATCAACGATAACTTTAGAGTTCAACATATCTGCTGCAAAAAATATTTCTCTTTCCGTTTATGATGTAACAGGAAGAAGTTTAAAAAATATTCCAACTCAAATACTCCAAAAAGGGAAGAATAGAATCACCGTTGATTTATCTGACTTGAACAATGGAATTTATTTTTGTCAGTTAACATCTAATAATGAAATACAAACAGTCAAACTTGTGAAACAATAGAATTTGGTGAGCTATACGGTAATTGATAATAAAAGGCATTCTTGTAGCTGTTCAAATTAAGTCCCGTGGTCATCTTTGTATGGCAATTTAACCAGGAAGGAAACATCCGGTTCAACCCAATTTTCTTCCCGTTCGGCGACTTTAAATTGAGGGTATTCCGAATGGTTTGTTATTTCGGGTCAGGATGAACACTACTCTACACACCAATCAACCCTCAAAAGTTACCGATTCTTTGGCCCAAAAAGGCAATCCGCAATTGGTACGGAATAACACCAAACTTGAAAAATATTTCAAAAAGGGGATTTTCCTTCTTCCCGGATTGATTTTGATTCTCTTGAACTTCGGAACTGCAATCGCCGATCCAAACTCCACCACCCATGATGCACATGATTTCAGCGCTGAAATCTGGAATACCTATAATTACACCACCACCCTCGGACAACAGCTTTGTCAACCCTGTCACACGCCGCACAACGCTAACCTGTCCGTTACGGAAGCTCCGCTTTGGAATCACGAGTTGTCAACGGCCAACTATACCTTTTTTGAAAGTATAAAAGATCAGTCTAATCTGGGCGTTACAGCTATCGACGGAACATCCAAACTTTGTCTGGCTTGTCATGATGGTACGGTTGCTTTGGGTTCTTTTGGCGGACAAGTAGGCACACAGTACATTACCGGCGGATATAATTTCAGCGCTGATTTGCGCAACGATCATCCTGTTTCCGTCGATTACCTTCAGGCACTTTCCGGAGGATATGGCGATCTTCACCAGACCACACATCTATTTTCTACTTACGATACGCTAAACCTTACTTACGTGGCAGGTTCGCAGCCGGTCTCAGCAATGCTCGATGCATCGGGAAAAGTTCAGTGCACATCCTGTCACAGCGCGCATTCCAACTCCACTCCTTACCTTATGAAAATGGACAACCGTGGCTCTGCACTTTGCCTGGCTTGTCATAATAAGTAAATAATAATTCAACTTTTAAAGAGGACGTATCGCTGCGTCCTCTTATTTTTGCCAAACGAACATCGTGTTCGACGGATGATAGCGGTTTGTTTCTTTTTCGATCAAAATAAAAGAAGTAGGCTCCCGGTTTTGCATGTCCGAAATAAGGATGATGTAGATGCTTAACTCAAGCATAGAATTTTCCAGAATAGTATTTATTTGATTCAGAAAATCTGCTTTGAAATAATTCCATTTATCGCCGAATAAAGACAGATTCTCTACTTTGGTGATGACAAAAACGCCGTCCAGTCATTTTCGAAAACTTCAACTCAAAACATTTTCCGGAGATCAAATTTTAAAACAATACCTTTACATAGCAATTGACAAATTCAATGTCTGCTTGAGTTGAACGTTTCTAAATATTTCAAAAGCTAAAATTTATTTCATGAAAATTTATGTAAAAAATATGGCTTGCGAAAGCTGCAAGATTGTAGTTAAAAAAGCGCTGAATGAACTAGACATTTCTCCGGTTAAAGTAGAATTGGGAGAAATAGAAACAAAACAGGATCTCACAATTGAGGAAAAGAAAGAATTGAATAACAAGATCAAATCCGCCGGACTTGAACTCCTGGAAAAAAAACAAGGAGTGTTGATTGAGAAAATCCGAAAAGTCATTTATAACTATGTCTACAAGTCAGACGAAAAACCTAATATCAAATTTTCTGTATTGCTTAGTGAGGAATTAAATCACAATTATAATTATCTGGCAAATTTCTTTTCAGAAGTAGAAGCCACTACAATTGAACAATTTATTCTTTCTTTAAAAATTGAACGTATAAAAGAGTTAATCATTTTTGGAGAAGATACGCTATCAGAAATCGCACACAAATTGCATTACAGCAGTGTGGCTCACTTATCTGCACAATTTAAAAAAATCACCGGCTTAACTCCGTCACACTTCAGGGCTCTGAAAGAAAAAAGAAGAATCACGATTCAAAATATTTAGTGCTTCAGCAATTTATATTTTATCTTATCAAACATAGAAAATCAGGTGCATGGTAAGTCTATGTTAATATCGATGATGTATGAGTCGGAATACATTACCTTTGCATCATGAAAGCACAGATTACTGACCGAAATCACATTGAGCTTCTGGTCAATACTTTTTATGATCGTGTGAAATTGCATCCCGTCCTTGGTCCGATTTTTAACGACATGGCCAAAGTTGACTGGAGTTTACATTTGCCAAAAATGTACAATTTCTGGGCAAGCATTCTTTTGGGTGACCAGAGTTATGAAGGCAATCCGATGACACGACATATTCAACTCAGTCGTAGCATTCCGATGGCAGAAAATGAATTCAACGAATGGATTACTCTTTTTACTAAAACGGTAGACGATTTATTTGAAGGAGAAAAAGCCGAAGAAGCAAAAACCAGAGCCGCGAATATCGCAAGGTTGATGTTGCACAAAATCCAAAGCGCCTGAAGGAATTTCCATTTAAGAAAAATGAAAGCCAGGGATGCTCAGAAGATTTTACCATAGGACGCCCCATGCCGTGTCGCCTGTCCTGGAGGAGTCTTTAACAAGGTAATTAAGCCCAGTGCCAGGATAAAAGAAATAAAAGTCAAAGCGATAATTTTAATTGTCGTTTTCATGTTCCGGGAGAATTCGAATGAAAGCCGCTCCCGAAAGAGCGGCTTTGAGATTTCAGAATTGTGATTTAATTATTGCTTTGCGCAGGAAGCACAAGTACAAGTTTCACATGTACAGATTTCACATGTGCAATTTGCTTTACCACAATTCTTCAGATTGGAACTTTGAGCGCTGAGGCTCATTTTTACATTTTTCATAGTGTTGTTTTTTAAAATTTACACTACAAATGTACAGCCCCCTGCAGGCACAGGCATTACACTACTTTGGGAAGGTGTTATAGAATTTTGGGGTTCGGTTTAAACCCGGTCCAGAGACTTTCGCTTCGAGGAACCCAGCTGTTTAAAATAGGTTGGCGTCAATCCGGTGATTTTCTTGAACTGACTGCTCAGGTGCGCGACACTGCTGTATTCCAGTTGAAAAGCAATTTCAGATAAAGTAAGCTGTCCGTATACAATCAACTCTTTGGCTTTTTCAATACGTTGCTCAATAAAATAATTCTCAATGGTGCGGCCTTCTATGGAAGAAAACAAACCGCTCAGATAAGTGTACTCGTGATTTAAATAAGAAGAAAGGTAAGTTGACAATTTACTTTTTTGATCTTTCTCATCTACTTCATTTCTCGCTTTTCTGATGACAAATTTTTTTATCTTTTCAATCAGGCCGCTTACATGTGAATCAATCAGTTCAAAACCTATTTCCTCCAGACTTGTTTTGAGAAGATCCTTCTGCTTCTGTGAAATAGTTCCATCAAGATGTATTTCCCCAATGAGTACTTTATGATATGGAATATGATTCTTTTTTAATATTGATTCCACTGCCATCATACAGCGATGGCAAACCATGTTTTTTACGAGTAAGAGAGAGGATGACATATGGGGCGTTTTTGTCAATTGTAAAAGTACGAAAACATAAGAGATTTGTTAAAATTGATTTTAACACTCCGGTGAAAAAGCCTATGAATCTTCATGTTGCCAATGTTCAGTTTTTTTTGAAAAATTTTCAGCCTCTGTAAAATTCCATTCAGTAATGGATTTTTCCCGTCCGACATATTTAATGATTACATTCTTCAATGTGAATATAGATTTGTTGCGAATTAATTCTTCAGAAATCCATCATTAAACAAACCCCTTCATTAAACAATGCACACAGCTATGAAAAAAAAGTTACTCTTCCTTTTTGGACTAATGTTGACCGGCACCCTTTGTTATGCATCCTTTTCGATCGACTGGATCCGTAAACCGGATCTTCTGGCGAATATTGGTGCAGCTATCACCAGGGATGCTGCTGACAATGTATACACCCTTACAAATAATGAGGGCTCCATCTATCTTGAAAAAAGAAATCGTTTTGGTGTCTTTCAATGGCAACAGATTTCCAGCACTACTGTCGCGCTGAATTATGAAAGACCGGTACAGGTGCATGTGGATCCACAGGGAAATCCTGTCGTCATCGGCTACCGCCACACCATGTCAAGTGATGGTGATAACGCCAATGCGCTGATTGTATTAAAATACGATCCTGCCGGTTCATTAATTTACAAAAGAATTTTCCCCGGAAGTTATAGCTATTTCAACAATAGCCAGTACTGGACACATGTCAGCAGTCAGATGGACAATAATGGCAATGTATATATTGGAACAGCCGGACTTGTTGGTTCATCCGCGAATTCAGGATACAATGTTGTAAAAGTTTCGCCGGCCGGAAACATCGTTCGGGTGAGCACAAAAAATTTTCCCTCTGTGACAAATTTTCATTTCGTCAGACAGATCCGTTTGTACGGTGATAAACTCGGGCTCGCGGGAGTTACCGATTATTCAACGGCCAATGCTTCAACCTGGGTTGTGGATACAGCGGGTAATGATATCTGGAGCGATGTATCCACTGGAGTGCAAGGCGATGATATCGCTTTCGACGCGAATGGAAATGCATACATGGTAACCTGGATTTCTACAGCTCAAATGGGTGATATAGCAGTATACAAATATGATCCGCTTGGAAATTCACTTTGGGTTCGCACTTTTGATTTTGGCGGGAGTGAGGTTGGTGGAAAAATTTTAGCCACACCGGATGGAAATTTTGCAATCATGGCTTCGGGAAACCAGGCACCCTCCACAAGTTATTATCTCGACTGGATTACTTTTAAAATAGATACATCCGGAACTCAGCTATGGTCAGATCGCTACGATGAAACTACACACAACGATGAATATCCGGGAGCATTCGCTGTTGATGCCGGGGGTAATATATACGTTACCGGAACAGGCGGACCTTTTCCCGGTGGTACTTCTATCATCAGTACAATACAAATGGTCACTGTTAAATACACTCCTTCGGGAACACGTGAATGGACTGCTCCCACCGATACATTCGCTACCGATAATCGTGGGAATGGAATCGCGATCGCAAGCGACAGCAGTGTATTTATCATCTCGTATTCTAATTCCGTGATCATTCATTATCTTGATCACAGCGGTACAGCTCCATGTACAGTTCCAACAAATATTTCGTCAACTGTTCTTGCGAATGATTCCGTACAGATTAACTGGAGCCCGGTTTCAAATGCTTATCTCTATCATGTACGTTTTAAAACATCAACTGCACTTGTCTGGGATGTTGTTTCTACAAACAATACTTCCTGCATACTTTCACCATTGTACGCCGGAACAGATTATGATTACGCTGTCGAAGCAATTTGCAGTAGTGGTCCGACAGGATATTCCGCAGTTCAGCAATTCACAACGAGTGGTACAGGCTATTGCACATCCATGGGACTCGACGCGACACACGAATGGATCGATCTTGTCTTTCTTGGTAGTCTGCTCAACAGCACACCATTGAGTGATGGTGGATATGGTGATTACACATTTCTCAGCGCTGATCTTTTACCGGGAAGTATTTACAATATCACCCTGAGCGCTGAGATGGATGTTCCTATGTATACCGAGAACTGGAAAGTGTGGATCGATTTCAACCGCAACGGACTCTTTAGCGATCCGGGAGAAGAAGTTGTTTCCTACTCTTCCAATCAGATAGGATGGGAAACCAGTACATTCCAGGTTCCGGCGAATGCTGTTCCGGGAGTGACACGCATGAGAGTATCAATGAAGGACGGAAGTCCGGTTCAAACACCCTGCGAAATTTTCAGCCTTGGCGAAGTAGAAGATTACAGCATCAATATCAATTCGATTACCGGTATTTCGCCGGAAGCAAATAAGCAACAAAACAGTTTATCTGTTTATCCAAATCCCGCCACCAATTTACTCATTGTAAATTCCGGAACATCAACAGGAACTGTTTCTTACGAAATTATGGATCTGACCGGAAGAACTGTTTTTGCCGATCCGTTTGCTCCGGCAGGAAAAATTTCAATTGATATTCAAAATTTAAATTCAGGAATTTATTTTGTAAAAATGAAAAATGAAAGCGGAACATCATCCGTAGTAAAATGGATGAAGCAATAGCAATTGTCTCCCCTGAAAAAAAATTAAAGAGGCCCGGTTAATCACCAGGCCTCTTTTGTTATATTTATTTTAATTCAAGCGCCACTTTGTTTGTGGCGCATGCCCGTGCGGCAGCAAACTACGACCTATGAATCCATGGCTAAAACATAAAGCAGTAATGGTCAACCAAAAATTTACCGTCTTTAAATTTCGGTATTTGTAGATCTGGGAGAGTAGCTAACGAGTAAAAGGCCTAAAATCACCAAAATTTCAACAATTTTCTTTCGTCTCTTAACACAATTTAATAAACTGCCTGCCTGCGATTTGTTAATTTCGGACCACAAAACCAAAACACAACGATTACCAGAACCAAACAATCATGAGAAAATCTACATTTTTTTATTGCCTCCTGGTTTCAGCTGCCGGTATCATTCATTCCGCATCAGGGATGGATCCGGTGGTAAAGGGAAACGAAGAAGCGAGTGCAGCAACATCTGAAATGGCACTCGAAGCAAATCCATTAACTGCAAAATGGACCGGACCTTTTGGCGGAATTCCACCATTCGACAAAATCAAAGTCGCCGACTTCAAACCTGCTCTTGAGATGGCGATGAATGAAAATCTTGCAGAGATTGAAGCCATTGCCAGCACTCCCGGTTCGCCGACATTCGAAAATACAATTGCCCCATTGGAACGCAGTGGTAAAATGCTCGACCGAGTTCAAACCATTTACGGAATCTGGAGTTCCAACATGAACAACGATGAATTCTCCGCTGTGGAAAATGAAATGGAACCAAAGCTTGCCGCTTTCTCGGATAAAATTTCTCAAAATGAAAAATTGTTCAAGCGTATCGAACTTGTTTACAACAGTCCTGAAAAAGGCAAACTGACAGCTGAACAACAACGACTTGTCTGGATCTATTATTCCAATTTCATTCGTGCGGGTGCACGATTGGATGACGCTTCCAAAAAGCGTTTGTCAGAAATCAACCAGGAGCTTGCAGGACTCTTCACCAAATTCAGTCAAAATCTTTTGGCAGATGAATCCGGTAAATTCCTTGAATTAAAAAGCGAAGCGGATCTTTCAGGTTTGCCTCAATCATTACGTGATGCTGCTGCCGGTAACGCGGAGAGAAAAAAACTTTCCGGATCGTGGGTTATTACCA